>NZ_FMMP01000016.1 GCF_900095725.1 Cellulosilyticum sp. I15G10I2 | reverse complement strand
ATAAGACTTCCCATCCAGAAATGGAGTAAGACCCCTTAGAGACTATGAGGTTGATAGGTTGGAGCTGTAAGTGTAGTAATACATGTAGGTGACCAATACTAACGGTTCGAGGGTTTGACCTAAAAAACAAGTGACAATAAATCACTTAAAACGGTTAAATGAAAAATAATTTGATTGTGTTTAGTTTTGTGAGTACAAACAATATAGTGCGTTGTTCACAGCAAACTACGTTGTCAAACGCTATTAAAAAGATGTTGACATGCGTCACGACTTTTGATATACTACTCATGCATTCCTCGATAGCTCAGCGGCAGAGCATTCGGCTGTTAACCGAAGGGTCGTAGGTTCGAACCCTACTCGGGGAGTTTAAAGTCTCATGATTAACTTGAGACTGTTAGGCCCATTGGTCAAGCGGTCAAGACACCGCCCTTTCACGGCGGTAACAGGAGTTCGATTCTCCTATGGGTCATTAGCTTAATAAAGCTATAAAAATCAAGTATTAGCAACTTAATATGCCGACGTGGCTCAATTCATGCGAAGACCGCACTTTGGTCTGAGAGGCAGAGATACTCTGTCAAGTGAGACACATCAAGTATATGACAACTTAATACGCCGACGTGGCTCAATTCATGCGAAGACCGGACTTTGGTCTGAGAGGCAGAGATACTCTGTCAAGTGAGACACATCAAGTATATGACAACTTAATACGCCGACGTGGCTCAATTGGCAGAGCAGCTGACTTGTAATCAGCAGGTTATCGGTTCGAGTCCGATCGTCGGCTTAGATATGGACCCTTAGCTCAGTTGGTTAGAGCATCCGGCTCATAACCGGACGGTCCTGGGTTCGAGTCCCCGAGGGTCCATCTAAAATTATTAAGTCAAAATGTTTGGCCCAGTGGTACAGTTGGTTAGCACGCCGCCCTGTCACGGCGGAGGTCGAGGGTTCGAGTCCCTTCTGGGTCGTTAGTGAATAAATAATATTTAACTATTAGGTCTATTCACTGCAAATATGGTCGCTTAGCTCAGCTGGGAGAGCATCTGCCTTACAAGCAGAGGGTCATAGGTTCGAGCCCTATAGCGACCATGATATGCCCGAGTGGCGGAACTGGCAGACGCACAGGACTTAAAATCCTGCGGGACTTACCTCCCGTACCGGTTCGATTCCGGTCTCGGGCATATTTTTTTTGCTTTTTAAAAGCATAATATTTTTAATGTGCGCATAGCTCAGCTGGATAGAGCGTCTGACTACGGATCAGAAGGCCGAGGGTTCGAATCCTTTTGCGCACGTTTTTTCAATTTTATATAAATATTAAATTTAATATATGTTAATACTATGTGCGCATAGCTCAGCTGGATAGAGCGTCTGACTACGGATCAGAAGGCCGAGGGTTCGAATCCTTTTGCGCACGTTTTTTATTGCTTTAAAGTTAATATGTATATAAAACTAAATATGCCGACGTGGCTCAATTCATGCGAAGACCGTACTTTGGTCGAGAGGCAGAGGTACTCTGCCAAGTGAGACACATCAAGTATATGATAAACTAAATACGCCGACGTGGCTCAATTCATGCGAAGACCGTACTTTGGTCGAGAGGCAGAGGTACTCTGCCAAGTGAGACACATCAAGTATATGATAAACTAAATACGCCGACGTGGCTCAATTGGCAGAGCAGCTGACTTGTAATCAGCAGGTTATCGGTTCGAGTCCGATCGTCGGCTTAATATGGACCCTTAGCTCAGTTGGTTAGAGCATCCGGCTCATAACCGGACGGTCCTGGGTTCGAGTCCCCGAGGGTCCATTTATAAAGAACGTTTCTAAAACTATAAAATTAAGCATAAAAACAAGCTATACTATTAAGCTCAATAGTATAGCTTGTTTTAGAATTTAAAATTATTAGGAGAAGATGGTGAAAAGTATGAAGGGAAATACAATAAGAATATGTTTAATAGCTTGTGTAGCATGTATAGGCGGCAGTATGGTTTATAGTTTACAGCAATATATAACGATGAATTACGTGGTGGCTGCAACAGTTAAAATAGTTTTCTTTAGTGCATTGCCTATTGCGTACTGTACATTAGTAGAACATGTGCCTATAGAAGAAGTCCTCTTTCTTAAAGGGGATATAAAGAAGATTAAAACAGCTGTAATGTTAGGAATAGGCGTGGTAGCAGTGATACTTACAACATACGTTATTATGAAAGCCTATATAGACCTAGATTTAATTGCTAGTGAGCTAATGGCAACATCAAGCATTAATGCCAGAACTTTTCCATTTATTGCAGTGTATATTATTTTTGGCAACTCTTTTCTTGAAGAGTATTTCTTTAGGGGATTTATCTTTTTATCACTGTATAATAAAGGATATGAAAAGTTTGCTTATATTTTTTCTGCGCTGCTTTTTTCAGTATATCATGTAGCCATATTTAAAACTTGGTTTAGTATGCCTATTATGGCTCTTATACTTATAGGACTATTCGGTGGAGGGCTTATTTTTAATTATTTAGATACTAAAACAAATAGCATTCTTAATTCATGGACAGTGCATATATTCGCAGATATAGCTATTATTTTAATTGGTATTAAGATGTTTTATCTATAGCAGATAAGTCTCACTCATATTATAGCAGAGCATAAAGTAAGGCACACTAATCTAGTATGCCTTACTTTTATTATAGCGTCTATTTTTCTTTAAAAGGTGGATCTTGTACATAAATACCGGCAAGCTTTTGAATACCGCGAGGGATAGCGTCTTTAGATGTTTTCCAGTCAGCGTTACTATTTTTATAGTCATATTTATCTATAAACCAAGAAATATCCTTTTCTATTCTTTTTAGATTTTCTTCCATCATGTTAAATAAAATGGGATAAAAGACTTCTTTTTCTTTATTTGAAAATTTTATATCAGAAAGTGTTAATATATCTCCAAAATGAGAAATGCAAAACCCTTTACAATTCATAAAGAGTTGTTTGAAATCTTCGCTATGCGTTAGAAGGTGAAAAAAGGTATCCATATATCTTTTAAAGTTTTTATCAATAGAATCACATACATAACAACTTTTATTTTGATCTTTGATCCAATCACTAAGAGCACTATTGGAAGGTTCTTCTAAAGATCTTGTCTTTTTAAACTTGGACAAGAAGCCAGAATGAGAGGGGGCATAAGTAGCTATTTTTTTCTTCAAACCTTTTTGGAGCTGCACGTAGTGGGTGTGTAGCATAAGTGCCATGCCAAGACGATTGCCATACTCATACATTTTTTTATAATGTTCTTTGCAAAACCCCATATGATCTGTTTTTTCTCTAATATCATCTTCCATATAAGCACAGCCTAGTATAAAAGAAAGGGTATCTTGCTCTAGTTTGCGCTTTATAAAGCAAAAAGGACATTCATCTTCTGCTTTAAAAGCATCTGTTAAAGGAATAGTATAAATCGTATCTTTCATATAAAACTCCCTTCTGCTTATTTTATATTATAGATTCCACATTTTAAACTTTAACTTATTAACGATGTTATTTAATGTGAAATTATTCAGAGAAACAAGATTATAGTAATGAATAAACTCAGGTTTATAGGTTGTTTCTCTATATATTATAACATATTAAGAGTATAAAATATAAAAATTTTCACATTATAACTTTTAAGGCTATCAAATAAAGCAGGGAGTAGGTATAATAAAAATAATATCAAAGAAGTCAAGTGAAAAGGGCGTGTAAACATGAAAAATGTTGTAATGCTGGAGAATGTAGACTATTTTGACATAAGGCAGATCTTGGAAAGCGGACAAGTATTTCGATTTGAAAAAATATCAGACAGTAGTTATTTATTAAATGCAAAAAATAAGATTATCAAAATAATCCAGCAGGAAGACAGTAACAGCGTACTTGTGCACAATACTAATCTTGGTGAACTAGAAGAAATATGGAGTAGATATTTAGACATTACTACAGACTATAAAGATATTGTACAAAAGCTTTCTCAAAAGGATGACTATATGTCACAAGCTATAGCGTTTGGCAGTGGGATAAGAATTCTTAAACAAGACCCTTGGGAGATGCTTATATCTTTTATCTTGTCTCAAAATAAAGCCATTCCGCACATTAAACAATGCATAAGAAATATAGCACAGCAATTTGGCTTACCTATCGATGAATATGATGAATATGGTAAAGCTTATTATACCTTTCCTACACCTGAACAGCTATCTCATGCAAAAGAAGAAGATTTAAGAGCATGTAAGGTTGGTTTTAGAGCACCCTATATTTTAGATGCTTGCCAAAAAGTCTTAAATGGAGAACTTATTTTAAATGACCTTTATCTTCTCTCAGCAGAAGAAGCTAAAGAAAAACTTATGCAAGTAAAAGGTGTAGGCCCTAAGATTGCAGATTGTATATTATTATTCGCTTATTCAAAAACAGAGGTTTTTCCTACAGATGTATGGATTAAAAGAGTAATAGAAGGGATATACTTTAAAGGCAAAGATGTAAATTTATCTGAAATACAAAGCTTTGCAAAAGAGTACTTTGGAGACTTAGCAGGCTATGCACAGCAGTATTTATTTTTTTATGGAAGAGAAAATAATCTTTTTAAATAATAAAATAAAAACGAGTGAAAAAGGCTAAAAACAAAAGAAAATAAAAGAAATTTAATCAAAAGTGATTAAAAAATATTAAAATCGTAAAAAATTACATTTGCATAAATGTAATTTATACCATAATATTATAAATATGATTAGCACTCTATCAAAGTGAGTGCTAACAAAACCACAAAAATTATTTATAACTATATAAAAGGAGGTCTTTCTTAATGAATTTAAAACCATTAGCAGATCGAGTTGTTATCAAACACCTTGAAGCTGAAGAAAAAACAAAATCAGGCATTATCTTAACAGGTACTGCAAAAGAAAAACCACAAGAAGCTGTTGTAGTAGCAGTAGGACCTGGTGGCATTGTAGATGGTGAAAAGGTAGAAATGCAAGTTAAAGTTGGAGATAAAGTGATTTACTCTAAATATGCAGGTACAGATGTAACAGTAGATAAAGAAGAATACGTTATCGTTAAGCAAGGCGATATTTTAGCAATTGTAGAATAATTAAAGGGAGGCAATATAAAAATGGCAAAGCAAATTCGTTTTGGAATAGAAGCTAGAAAATCACTTCAATCAGGAGTAGATCAATTAGCAGATGCAGTAAAAGTAACTTTAGGACCAAAAGGTCGTAATGTTGTATTAGATAAATCATATGGTATACCTCTTATTACAAATGATGGAGTATCTATAGCAAAAGAAATAGAACTCGAAGATCCATTTGAAAATATCGGTGCACAACTTGTAAAAGAAGTTGCAACAAAAACAAATGACGTAGCAGGAGACGGTACAACAACAGCGACAGTACTTGCTCAAGCTATGATCACAGAAGGGCTTAAAAATGTTGCAGCAGGTGCAAATCCAATTATTATTCGTCGTGGTATGCAAGCAGCAACTCTTGTAGCAGTTGATGCTATTAAAGGCATGAGTAAACCTGTAGACAGTAAAAATCATATCGCAAGAGTAGCTGCTATTTCAGCAGGTGATGATGAAGTAGGAAATCTCATTGCTGATGCTATGGAGAAAGTATCTAATGATGGTGTAATCACTGTAGAAGAATCAAAAACAATGATTACTGAGTTAGATGTCGTAGAAGGTATGCAATTTGACAGAGGTTATTTATCTGCTTATATGGTAACAGATACAGAGAAAATGGAAGCTGTTATGGAAAATCCATATATTTTAATTACAGATAAAAAAATCACTAATATTCAAGAAATTTTACCAGTCCTTGAGCAAATTGTTCAAACAGGCGCACGTCTTCTCATTATTGCAGAAGATGTAGAAGGTGAAGCTTTATCTACATTAGTAGTTAATAAACTACGTGGTACATTTAACTGTGTGGCTGTTAAAGCACCAGGCTTTGGAGATAGAAGAAAAGAAATGCTTCAAGATATTGCAACACTTACAGGTGGAACAGTAATATCAGAAGAAGTAGGTCTAGACCTTAAAGAAGCTACGGTAGAACACTTAGGCCGTGCAGCAAGCATCAAAGTAAACAAAGAAAACACAGTTATTATAGATGGTGCTGGAGATAAAGAAGATATCAAAAACAGAGTATCTTTAATTCGTCGTCAAATAGAAGAAACAACATCAGATTTCGATAGAGAAAAACTTCAAGAAAGACTTGCGAAACTTGCAGGTGGTGTGGCAGTGATCAAAGTTGGGGCTGCTACAGAAACTGAAATGAAAGAAAGAAAACTTCGTATAGAGGATGCGCTTGCAGCAACCCGTGCAGCAGTAGAAGAAGGTATTATTGCTGGTGGTGGAAGCACCTATATTCATATTATTAAAGAAGTTGAAAAACTTATTGCTGATAAATCAGGAGACGAAAAAACAGGAGTACGTATCATCTTAAAAGCACTAGAGTCTCCACTTCGTCAAATCGTATCTAATGCAGGTCTTGAACCAGCAGTTATTATCAATAAAGTTAAAGAACTTCAAAAAGGAATGGGCTTTAATGCACTTACAGAAGACTATGTAGATATGATCGAAGGCGGCATTATTGACCCAACTAAAGTTGTAAGAAGTGCTCTTCAAAACGCTACATCAGTAGCAGCTACATTCTTAACAACAGAGTGTATTGTAGCAGATATTAAATCAAATGAACCAGCTATGCCAGCAGGTGGTATGGGCGGCATGGGCGGTATGGGGATGATGTAATTTAACATCAACCATTATTCGCACAAAAATTAATTATATAAATGAAGAGTGTCCACAATACTTTGTGGACACTCTTCATTTATTAAAGATTATATTGGGATAAAAAGTCCAAAGGCCCCAAGCGCCAGTACAATAAAAGCAAAGATCATTCTATAAACTGCAAAAATTTTCATAGGCTTTTTCTTTAGGTAATTTAAGAAGCTATCAATAACAATCAGTGCGACAATAAAAGAAACTACAAATCCAATTGCCAGAGAAGCCCATTCCATTATGGAAAGCTTAGCTCTCATCTCAAGTATATTAAGTAAGCTTTGTCCAAACATGACCGGGATAGCAAGAAAAAATGAATACTCAGCAGCTGCAACGGTTGAGAAGCCAGCTACCCAGCCCCCTATAATAGTAGAAGCTGATCTTGACATACCAGGAATAATAGATAAAACTTGAAATAGTCCTACAACAAGTGCTTGCCAAGGTTTGATAGGTGTATCTGAAAGGGACCGGTTATCATTGATTCGAAGCTTACTCTCGGCATAAATCATCCATATCCCACCTATAAATAAGGCACAGGCTACTACAAGCGGATTAAATAACTTTTCTTTAATGAAGTCATTATATTTGATACCTATTATACCTGCAGGAATACAAGAAATAAGAATCATTGTCCAAAAATAAATACCACTTTTAGCAAGCACAGTTTTTTTGCCAGGAAATAGATTTTGTATTGTATCTATTATTTTGGCACGATACAATACAACGACAGCAAGAATAGCACCAAGCTGGATGACCATATTAAACATATCCACATAATCTTTATCGGCATTGTTATAAAATTTAAGTAAATTAGAAAAAATAATAAGATGGCCCGTAGAAGATACAGGCAGAAATTCTGTTATACCTTCGATTACACCAAGAACTGCAGCTTTTAAAGCGAAAAGTAAATCCAAAATCATATCCTCCTCACGAATAATACATTTTTTAGCAGACTAGCTTATTATCAGTTTATGAAAACAAGCTATATATTTATTACTTTATTATAACACTGAATTAGAAATATAAAATAAAATCGAATAAATGTTGAAAAAACAACAGTTTTATAGTATTTTTAATATAAGTGAGATTATAAAATCTAGAGGAGCAGAGAGGAAAGTATTATGGCAGAAATTTTTAAGGAATACCTTGTTAAACAAACTAAATCAAATATGGATAATTTGGCTCAGACAGGAATTGTACTAGGAGCAGTCATTATTGCTGGCGCAGCATTTTTATTCGGAGGACAATTGATAGGGCCTATTCTTATTTTAGGTGTTTTATTTGGAGCAGCAGCCTTATTTAGCAAGTTTAATAAGGAGTATGAATATATCTTAACAAATAATGAGTTGGATATAGATGTAATCTTTAACCGGTCAAAACGCAAAAGAGTGCTTACTATTAATATGAAAGCTATAGAAATTATGGCGAGTATTCATGATGACAGGCGTAAATCAGAGCTCCAAAAAGGGAATAAGGTTATTAATGCAAGTGATGGTAAAAATGGGGCAAATACTTATGCTATTATCACCTCAAAAGACGGTACACTGTATAAAATACTTATTACACCTAATGAAGCTTTTCTAAATGAACTGCATAAACAGGCACCTCATAAGGTGTTTAAAAAAATATAAGCTATAAGTTTTTTATAGCTTATATTTTTTTACAGGTTTTAAATATAAAAGAGTTAAGAAAAATACAAAATAAACAATTATTTTAAGGATTAGTAAGATATCTTGACAACATATAAAGAGATATGGTAAAGTGTACAAAAACTCATATTTATGTTTAAATGTTCGGTTTTACGCCACTCTAAATAATCAACATATCTCCAGGAGGCTAACACATGTCAAAGATATTAAAAGAAGGTATCACATTTGACGATATCTTACTTGTACCTAATTATTCCAACATATTACCAAAGGACGTTACTTTAAACACAAAGCTTACAAAAAACATTACTATTAATATTCCTCTTATGAGTGCAGGCATGGATACAGTAACAGAAGCAACTATGGCTGTTGCAATAGCACGTCAGGGCGGTATTGGCATTATCCATAAGAACATGTCTATTAAAGAGCAAGCCGATGAAGTAGACAAAGTAAAACGTTCAGAAAATGGTGTTATAACAGACCCATTCTTTTTATCTCCAGAGCATTTTGTGTATGAAGCTAATGAACTTATGGCAAAATACAGGATATCCGGAGTCCCTATCACAGAAGGTTCTAAATTAGTAGGTATTTTAACAAATCGTGATCTTCGTTTTGAGACCAATCATAATCGTAAAATTAAAGAAGTGATGACAAGCAAAAACCTTATTACAGCACCAGAAGGAACTGATCTTCTTCAAGCTAAACAAATTTTAGCTGATCATCGTATTGAAAAACTGCCTATTGTAGATAGTGAAGGTAATCTAAAGGGATTAATTACGATTAAAGATATAGAAAAGGCAATTATGTATCCTCACTCAGCAAAAGATTCTCAGGGAAGACTTTTAGCAGGGGCAGCAGTAGGCGTTACTGGAGATGTATTAGAACGCGTAGACGCACTTGTAGCAGCCAAGGTCGATGTCGTTACAGTAGATACGGCTCATGGCCATTCACAAGGCGTTATGGATACAGTTAGAAGTATCAAGGCAAAATATCCGCAGCTTCAAGTTATAGCCGGGAATGTAGCGACAGCAGAAGCAACACTAGCACTTATTGATGCGGGGGCAGATGCTGTTAAGGTAGGGATTGGACCAGGTTCTATTTGTACAACCCGTGTTGTAGCTGGAGTTGGAGTACCACAGATCACAGCAGTAGAAGACTGTGCAAAGGTAGCAAGACCTTATGGCGTGCCTATTATAGCAGATGGTGGTATTAAATATTCAGGCGATATAGTAAAAGCAATTGGTGTAGGAGCAAGTGTCTGTATGATGGGTTCTATGCTTGCTGGATGTGAAGAAAGCCCAGGAGAAATTGAGCTTTATCAAGGCAGAAAATATAAGGTTTATAGAGGTATGGGCTCTATAGCAGCTATGGAAAAAGGAAGTAAAGACAGATATTTCCAAAATGATGCCAAAAAACTCGTTCCAGAAGGTGTAGAGGGACGTGTTGCTTATAGAGGCTATTTATCAGATACGATTTTTCAGCTTATCGGAGGACTTCGTGCAGGTATGGGCTATGCAGGTTCAGCAAGTATTGAAGAGCTTCAGGAAAAAGCAACTTTCGTTAAAATTACAAGTGCAGGACTTAAAGAAAGTCATCCTCATGATATTCATATTACAAAAGAAGCACCAAACTACAGTATAGAATACTAATTAAAGGAGATTACAAGCATGGAACATGAACTGGTTATAGTTCTTGACTTTGGTGGACAGTACAATCAGCTTATTGCAAGACGTGTTAGAGAAAGTAATGTATATTGTGAAGTACATCCTTATAATATTGGTTTAGATAAAATTAAAGAAATGAATCCAAAAGGTATTATTTTTACAGGTGGGCCGAATAGTGTATATGGTGAAGAATCACCTCTTTGTGATAAAGGAATTTTTGAATTAGGGATTCCAATACTGGGGATTTGTTATGGTTCTCAGCTTATGGCACACCTTTTAGAGGGAAAAGTAGTAACAGCACCAGTAAGTGAGTATGGTAAAACAGAAGTTAACGTCAATACTGGGTCGAAATTATTTGAAGGCATATCACCTTCTACAATTTGTTGGATGAGTCATACAGATTATATCGAAACAGCACCAGAAAACTTTATAGTTACAGCGCATACACCAGTATGTCCAGTGGCTGGCATGGAGTATGTGGAAAAAGGACTTTATGCAGTTCAATTCCATCCAGAAGTTATGCATACACAAGAAGGCATGAAGATGCTTTCAAACTTTGTGCATAACGTTTGCGAATGCAAAGGTGACTGGAAAATGGATTCTTTTGTAGAAACAAGCATCGAAGCACTTCGTGAGAAAATAGGTAGCGGAAAAGTATTATGTGCGCTATCAGGAGGAGTAGACTCTTCAGTAGCTGCTGTTATGCTCTCTAAGGCTATTGGTAAACAGCTTACTTGCGTATTTGTAGATCATGGGTTACTTAGAAAAGATGAAGGTGATGAAGTAGAAGCTGTATTTGGGCCAAAAGGACATTATGACCTTAACTTTATCCGTGTCAATGCACAAGATAGATTCTATGAAAAATTAAAAGGCATTGAAGAACCAGAGGCTAAAAGAAAAATCATTGGTGAAGAGTTTATTCGTGTATTCGAAGAAGAGGCTAAGAAAATTGGTTCTGTTGATTTCTTAGTTCAAGGAACAATTTATCCAGATGTGATTGAAAGTGGTCTTGGTAAATCAGCAGTGATTAAGTCACACCACAATGTAGGCGGACTTCCAGATTGTGTAGACTTTAAAGAAATTATTGAGCCATTACGTCTGTTATTTAAAGACGAAGTACGTAGAGCCGGCTTGGAACTCGGTATTCCGGAATACCTTGTATTTAGACAACCTTTCCCAGGTCCAGGTCTTGGTATTAGAATCATCGGTGATGTTACACCAGAAAAAGTAAAAATTGTACAAGAAGCAGATTTTATTTATCGTGAAGAGATCTCAAAAGCAGGCATCGCAAAAGAGATTGGTCAGTACTTTGCAGCCCTTACTAATATGCGTTCAGTAGGTGTCATGGGGGATGAAAGAACTTATGACTATGCTATTGCACTTCGTGCCGTAACCACAAGCGACTTCATGACAGCAGAATCAGCAGAGCTTCCATGGGAAGTCCTTGGCAAAGTAACAACTAGAATTGTAAATGAAGTAAAAGGGGTTAACCGTGTTATGTATGACTGCACAGGAAAACCACCGGCAACTATTGAGTTTGAATAGAATGAATTGGTATAAATAAATTAAAGTGGCTATGACTTTATGAGGGATAAGGTTGTAGTCACTTTTGTATATGGAAAGATAATCTAGATTTGCAGAAGAAATAATATATTACAAACAACTTCTAGGAGAAAATATGAGATTAGATAAATTTTTAGCAGAGGCATCAGTGGGAACGAGGAAAACCGTTCGAACCTATGTAAAAGAAGGTAAGGTAATCGTTAATGATCAAGTGATAGTGGAACCGGCAGTGCAAATTGACCCAATTGCTGATGTTGTAAAATATCTTAGCAAAGAGGTTATTCATACAGGAAAATTGTATTATATGTTTCATAAACCTGCAGGGTGTATTACTGCAAGAAAAGATGCAAAAAGTAAAACGGTACTAGATTATTTTGAAAATGTTAACATAAATGGTCTGTTTCCTGTCGGAAGGTTAGATAAAGATACAGAAGGATTATTGTTTTTGACTAATGATGGAGACTTTAATCATCAGTTAATGTGCCCAGAAAAGCATGTTGAAAAAAAGTACTTTTTTTGGGCATTTGGTGCGTTACACTCCGAAGATAAGAAACGATTGGAGACAGGAATTTGTATTGGAGAAGATGAAACACTGACAAAGCCCGCAAAGATTGAAGTATTAAAAGAAGGGATGTATCATGAACTTAAAAATGAAATGGACATTGGAAAATTTATAAATAAGAAGAAAAATCTTTATGAGCAGTCTGTTATCTCCGGATATCTTACAATTTCAGAAGGGCGTAAACATCAAGTAAAGCGTATGTTAAAGGCTGTGGGGTGTTATGTAGTTTACCTAAAGAGAATTTCTATTGGTGGGATAATGTTAGACAAATCACTTGAAAAGGGGGAGTATAGAGTAGTGACAGAACAAGAAATACAGAAGTTAATAGAAAATCAAGGCTGCATCGGGTCGTGGCAAGATGAAGAGGCAGGAATAAATCGTAACTAAGACAGTATTATTTTTATATTGTAAAAAATAAGTTTATACAATATACTAAAATTAAATTAAATGATAAAATTAGGAGGTAAAATCAATGAAAAAAGCAATTAAAGTAAAAAATATTGATAATATACAAAAGATAAATCAAGTTGTAAGTAAGTATCCATATGATATATGGATTCATAGTAAAAGTGGAATGGTAGATGCAAAATCAATTCTCGGTATTTTTGCACTTAGTTTAAATGAAGAATTATTTCTTGTAACTGATGATGATGTGGATGCAAAAGGTTTATACAGTGAACTGGCAGAATATATGGATGTAGAATAGCAAATCGAATTTCAGAAGTATATATAAATATAAAAGTGGCTATAGCTTTGTAAAAATCAAAGTTATAGCCACTTTTATATTTTATGTATAGTATATGCATGTTAAACTATATTGACAAAAAAAATATATCGTCACATAATTAATAGTAGAATTTATATAAAGTATCCAAATATAATAGAAGTACAAAAAAAATTGATAGTATTTTATATAATAAACAGATACCTGTAAAAGATAAAACAAACTATTATTACAATTTTAATGATCTATAAATAGCCATTTATTCCAAGGGGTTAAAAAGACAGAAGTTCTATATTTAGATGTCTAGGGGGATAGAGATGAGAAAGATATTGCATATGCAAAGGATAATATTTCTAATGTTAGGGTGTGGAGGGCTGTTGATGCTCTCAGGGTGTCAAGGTGAAAACAGTAGGCTGGATCAACAGCTGAAAGATGAACGAACCGTTGTTTTAGGATTTGCACAAGTTGGGGCAGAAAGTTCATGGCGGTTAAGTAATACCCAATCCATTAAGGAAGCAGCATCTGCTGAAGGGATGCAGCTTATGTATATCAATGCTGAACAGAAGCAAGACAATCAAATTAAAGCAATAAGATCTTTCATTGCTTATCAAGTTGATGCAATATTACTTTCCCCTGTTATAGAAACAGGTTGGGAAAATGTACTTAATGAAGCGAAGCTTGCCGATATTCCAGTTATATTAACAGACAGGGAAATTAAGACCGAACAGCCAGATCTCTATAGATGTTTTGTAGGCTCTGATTTTCATAAAGAAGGGAAAATGGCAGGAGAATTTCTGAAAAAAAAATTTAAAGGATATAAAGAGGAGATTAATATTGTTGAGCTTTATGGGACGATAGGCTCTTCACCAGCTGAAGGAAGAAGCAGAGGCTTTAAAGAAGTCATTAAAGAAAATCCTAACTTTAGAGTTATATGCAGCCGCAGCGGAGATTTTATGCATTCTAAAGGGAAAGAAATTATGAAAGACATATTAGATGAGTATCAAGACATTGATGTTCTTTACTCACATAATGATTCGATGACACTAGGCGCTATAGAAGCCATGGAAGAAGTGGGGATTAGACCGGGCAAAGATATTATTATCATTACGATAGATGGGGAACAAAAAATTATTGATGCATTAAAGCAAGGAAAGGTTAATTGTGTCATAGAGTGTAATCCAAAACTTGGAGATACCATTGTTGATCTTACTAAAAGGCTCTTAAAAGGAGAAAATATCCCACGGACTGTTTTTGTAGAAGATATGGTATTTACAGAATGGGATGACTTATCTCTTATTGCGCCAAGAGGCTATTGACTATGAGAAAAAAAATAGATAGAATACGTCCTAAAAGTATTAAACAAAGGTTGAGAAGCTCTTATTTTATTATTATTGTGATGCTTATCAGCCCTTGTATTTTCAGCTGGATTTTTTTAAATGTATTAACCAATAAATATAATCGTCTTATTACCAATATAGAAGAAGCCAATAGGCTTAATATTATTGTAAAAAGCGATATACCAAGTGAAATGTGGAGTATTGTAGTAGGTCATAAGCTATTTGATGAGAGCAATCAATACGTAATGATTGGGCGGATTGATCATGCACTGAGTAACTTAGTCAATCGAACCAATGACAAAAAAGGCAAGCAGCTTATAGAAGTAGCCCAAAGGGCGATGATGACACTGACAGCCTATGTAGATAAAATAGGGGTTCAAATAAATACGCAGGAGAGAGTGGCAGAAAGTGAAAAGACTCTAGAAGAGATTAGGGGAGTATCCGTTTTAGTCTCTGAGGTGTTACAGGAATTTATTCGGGTAGAAATTGAAGATATAGGCAGGGTCAATCAGTCTATTCAAAGAATTACCTTAGTCAGTACACTGCTGGTTGCTACTATTTGTGCACTTGTCATAGGATTTGCTGTCATTGGCTTTAAGTCAGTTAATTATAAAATTGGTTTTCCGATTTTGAAATTAGAGTATATGGCTAGACAAATCGCTGAAGGAGATTTATCTGTAAGGGCAGAGGAGCCAGAGGTGGAAGAATTAAAAGATCTTACACACAGTCTAAATATTATGGCTGAAAGAATCAAGGTCTTAATAGATTGCAGTATAGAAGAACAGCGGAAAGTACAAAAAGCTGAGATGAAGGCACTGCAGGCTCAGATTACGCCCCACTTTTTATATAATACATTTGATACTATTGTTTGGTTTGCTGAACAAAAAAGGCATCAGGAAGTTATTAGGATTACGCTGGCATTTACAAATTTTTTCAGGATTTCTTTAAGTAAAGGAAAAGATTGGATTACCACTGCCCAAGAAATAGAACATGTACGCAACTATCTTATTATTCAATCCATACGATATGGCGATATTTTAGATTATAGTATTGAGATTGACCCTCATTTGAACGATGTACCTATGCTTAAATTATTGTTGCAGCCCTTAGTGGAAAATGCTATTTATCATGGTATAAAAAATAAGCGAGGGCTTGGATTCATTCATATTAAAGGTTGGCAAGAGGGGAAATGGAGCTGTTTTTGTGTTGAAGATAATGGTATAGGCATTCTACCAGAAAAATTAGAAAGCTTAAGAGAAATGCTGAGGCAGGATGATGTGCTTCCAGATATGGGCTTTGGTATTTATAATGTACATAGAAGAATACGTTTATACTATGAAGGGACAGTTGGCTTATGGATTAACAGTGAGTATGGAGAAGGGACTCAAATAACATTTAAACTTCCAATCACCAAGGGGGATAGACATGTATAAAGTGTTTGTTGTAGAAGATGAGTTTGTGATTCGAGAAGGTATAAGGAATATGATGCAATATCATAACCGTAATTATACTTTATGTGGAGAAGCAGGAGATGGCGAAATGGCCCTTGCTATGATAGAAGAGGTGCGCCCTGATATTTTAATAACAGATATTAAAATGCCTTTTATGGATGGTTTAGCATTATCAAAGATTATCAAAGAGACAATGCCTTGGATTAGAATCGTTATTTTAAGCGGATACGATGAATTTGATTTTGCAAGAGATGCAATATCTATAGGGGTAGAAGAATATTTGCTTAAGCCTGTAGGGGCCGCAGAATTATTTGGTGTACTGGATAAAATTGTTTTAAGGCTTGAAGAAGAGAAAAAACAGCGCAGTGATCATGAAGCCCTGCAAAAAGAGTTCAGCTCATCAGCTCAAACTCTCAGAAACCAGTTTTTTGACAAATTGGTTATGGGGGCTTTAAGTACAGCAGATGCACTTGCGGAGGCTAAAAAAGTAAAGATAGATTTAATTTCAAAGTATTATTTAGTATTGAATGTGGAGATAGATGCTAATGGAACGGATTACAAAGATTTATCAGAGGCAAAGAGAGAGCTTGGCAAGCTGATTAAAAATAGAAAAGATGTTATTTCTTTTTTTAGAAATGAGGATAACTTTCTTCTTCTTCTAAAAGGAACTGCTGAAGAAAATATTGAGAGAGAAGTCTATAAACTTGCTGATGAGCTGAGGCGCGAATATGCCATTAAAACCGAAGCGGTTTTAACGATTGGAATAGGCTCCATAGCAGATAGAATAGGGGGAATATCTCATTCGTTTCTTGACTCTAAAAAGGCTATTAAATTTTTAAACCGCTTTAAGCAAGGGGAGATTATCAGTATTAAGGATATTGAAAGAGAGCCGGCCATAACACGTTTTATGATAGAAGAATACAATACTGTTGATGAAAAGCTTAAGTATGCAACAAGACAAGATATTCCTCAGATGATACGTTATTACACACAAGATATTGATTATTCCAATACAAAAAGCTTGCTCTTTACTTATTACATACTTATGGATATAGTTGTTGCATCATCTCGGCTTATTACAGAACTAGGGGGAGAAACCCGTAAGGTTATTCCAGAGATAGACAATCCCACCCTGTTATTTGATATAGCTTCTTCAGAAAAAGGGCTTACGGCATTTATTGAAGACCTTTTAGAGAGGGTTATTGATTTTAGGGATTCGACTCAGACTATGCGTTATGGCAACGTTATAAGAAAGGCAAGACAGTATATTAATGAGCATTATGCAAGTGCCGGCATTTCTTTAAATACAGTGGCAGCAGAAGTTGCACTGAGCCCTAACCATTTTAGTACTGTTTTTTCACAAGAAACAGGAGAAACATTTATCGAATATCTTACCCGTATTAGAATTGAAAGAGCAAAGCATTTATTAACAGCTACAACAATGCGTTCAGCAGACATAGCATTAGCTGTTGGCTATAATGAACCGCACTATTTCAGTTACTTATTTAAAAAAAATGTAGGAATGAGTGCCAGAGAATATAGAATCTCACAACATAAGATTATAGGGTAAAAATTTACTATTAATCAAATAGGTAACTTTATTTAAAAGTAATAAGGTCTTTTTAAAAGACTTTATTACTTTTTTTTATGATAAGAAAACATCATTTTAACAATATGATTATCGGTGTACAAATGCTATACAGAAATAATCATATATAAGCACATAATAAAAGATAAAATGGAAGATTTTCCTATAAATAAGACACTATATACAAAAAATATATCATAATGTATTGAATATACACAATTACGAGAGGCAGATATACTGTGATTGTAAGCGGCAATTCATTAAAATAATAAAAATTAGGAGGGAATAGAATGAAATTTAAGAAATTAGTTGCAGTATTATCCTCAGTATTACTGATGGGAACAATGATTGTTGGATGTGCACCATCATCCACGACTACAGCTCCAGCAGCAAGTACAGAACAAGCTGCCCCCGCTCAACAAGCAGAGGCTAAACCAGCAGAGCAGCCTAAAAATGAAAAATTAGTTGTAGGCTTTGCGCAAATTGGTCAAGAAAGCGGATGGCGTGATGCAGAAACATGGTCAATTCTTAATACTGCTGAGGAATTAGGTGTGGATCTGAAGTTCTCGGATGCACAGCAAAAACAGGAAAATCAGATTAAAGCAATCAGAACATTTATTCAGCAGCAGGTTGATGTAATAGGTGTTGCACCAGTTGTTGAAACAGGATGGGAAACGGTATTTAAAGAAGCAAAAGATGCTGGTATTCCTATTGTTTTAGTTGACCGCCGTGCAGATGTACCAGAAGACTTATATGCTGCATTTATTGGTTCTGATTTTATATTAGAAGGTCAAAATGCTGCTAAAGAAATGGCAGCACTTCTAAATAACAAAGGCAATATTGTGGAACTACAAGGTACAGTGGGAGCATCAGCGGCTACTGATCGTATGAAAGGTTTTACAGATGAGCTTGGTAATTATCCAGATATGAAAATTTTAGCAACGCAGACAGGTGATTTCACTCGTGCAAAAGGTAAAGAAGTTATGGAAGCTTTCTTAAAAGCTCATCCAGGACAAATTAATGGGGTATATGCACATAATGATGATATGGCACTTGGGGCGATAGAAGCTATTAAAGATGCAGGGCTTAAACCAAGTGTAGATATTAAAGTTGTATCTATCGATGGGGTTAAAGGTATTTTTGAAGCTATGGCAGCAGGAGAAGCTAACGTAACAGTTGAGTGTAACCCACTTCTTGGACCACAATTCTTCCAAGCAGCTCAAGATCTAAAAGATGGTAAAACAGTAGAAAAATGGATTAAATCAGATGAAGGTATTTTCCGTCAAGAAACAGCGAAAGAGGATCTTCCAAATCGTAAGTATTAATTTTGATAGTAATTGACTTTGAAGGCCCCCATAAATAGTGCTTACACGCCAGACGGCGGCCTAAAAGAATACTTTAGTAATCCTGCCAGACAACAAGTATTCTACATAAATCTTCAAGGTTAATTATATTTTTTCCGCCTTAGTACAAAAGAACTAAGGCGGATTCTCACATAACGATAGCTTAAATGCAAAAAGGAGGCTTTTAAATGACGGTACAACCATTGCTAACTATGAGAGGCATCTGCAAGGATTTTCCGGGTGTGAGAGCACTTTTGGATGTAGACTTTACTTTAAGAGCAGGGGAAATACATGCCCTTTTAGGGGAGAATGGAGCTGGCAAATCGACGCTTATCAAGGTGCTTACGGGTGTAGAAAAGTTAGACTGCGGACAAATAGAACTAAATGGCCAAGAAATTCGCACAAAGAGTCCAAAGCATGCACAAGAGCTCGGGATAAGTACTGTTTATCAGGAAGTGAATTTATGTGCTAATTTATCTGTAGCAGAAAATATATTCATAGGCAGAGAACCTAAAAAGAATGGCATAATCGACTGGCATACCATTCATAACAGGACTAAAAAACTATTGAAAAAACTTAATATTGATATCGATGTGACGCAAAACTTAGGGCAGTATTCTGTAGCAATCCAGCAGATGGTGGCCATTGCAAGGGCGCTAGATGTAGAAGCTAAAGCATTAATACTAGATGAACCCACTTCAAGTTTAGACACAGCTGAATGTGAAAAATTATTTCAGGTAATGAAGCAGCTCAGAAGAGAAGGTATGGGCATCATATTTGTAACACACTTTCTGGATCAGGTTTATGCAGTTTCTGACACGATTACCATCTTAAGAAATGGAGAACTTGTGGGAGAATACACGACTAAAGAGCTTCCAAAGATAGAGCTTATTGGTAAAATGATCGGTAAAGATTATGAGTCTTTGTCAAAAACTATAAAAAGTACACACAGTGATACAAACGGACATAAAGAAATATTTTTAAGAGCAGAACAAGTTACATCTGATGGTGATATTAAGTCAGTCACCTTAAATGTGAAAAAATCAGAAGTGCTTGGTCTTGCAGGACTTCTTGGATCAGGAAGATCTGAGACGGCAAGGGCAATATTTGGTGCAGATAAAATATCTGAAGGAACAATGTATATAAATGGAGAAAGGGCCGGTTTTAAGCAACCTCTGGATGCGATTAAGAAAGGAATAGCTTATTGCCCCGAAGACAGAAAAACAGATGCTATTTTAGGAAATCTCAGTATAAGAGAAAATATTATTGTAGCTTTACAGGCACAGCGTGGTTTATTTAAGTTTATTAAACGTAAAGAGCAAGAAGAAATTGCGGATAGATATATCAAACTGCTGGAGATCAAAACACCAAATAGGGAACAGCTTATCAAAAATCTAAGTGGAGGTAATCAGCAAAAAGTAATTTTGGCAAGATGGCTGGCAACTCATCCAGAGCTTCTTATATTAGACGAACCTACAAGAGGGATTGATATAGGAACAAAAGCAGAGATTCAAAAGTTGGTTGTAAAACTTGCGAATGAAGGCATGGCAGTTATCTTTATCTCATCGGAGATGGATGAAATGCTAAGATGCTGTACCCGAATGGCAGTATTTAGTGAAAAACAAAAGCTTGGTGAGCTTGAAGGTGACGAAATAACAGAGCATGAAATAATGAAAATGATAGCAGGAGGTAAATAATTATGGGTAGACTGGTTAAATCACGTTTATTCTGGCCGCTTATCGCCTTAGTGGTATTGCTCCTCTTTAATGCTGTATTTACAAAGAATTTCTTTAGTATACAAGTAGTAGAAGGGCATCTTTATGGAAGCATCATAGATATACTTAAAAATGTAGCACCGCTGGCACTTCTTGCTATAGGGATGACGATGGTTATTGCAACAGGGGGGATAGACATATCCGTAGGCTCAGTAGTTGCTATTTCTGGAGCTATTGCCTGCAGTATTATTGATGGACGAATAGGCAGTTTTAATAATACTTTACTTTTTGCTATTCTACTGGCACTTGCATCTGGCGTGGTATGTGGCATTTGGAATGGTTTGTTAGTAGCTAAGATTAAAGTTCAGCCTGTAGTAGCTACACTTATTTTAATGACAGCAGGCAGAGGTATTGCTCAGCTTATTACAAAAGGTAAAATTGTTACCATAAATTCAGCACCAATGGTTAATGAGTATTATTTTATTGGAGCAGGGTATTTATTTGGACTCCCATTTGCTTTGTTTATTGTACTTATAATGCTAGGCGTTATTTTGATTTTTGTAAAAAGAACATCATTCGGATTGTTTCTTGAATCTTTAGGAACCAATAATAGATCAAGTCATCTAGCGGGGATAGAAGTTGATAAGTTAAAATTAATAACCTATGTGATTTCAGGGGTTATGGCTGCCCTGGCAGGCATTTTAATTAGTTCAAACATAAAAGGCGCAGACTGTAATAATGCAGGATTATTTATTGAGCTAGATGCGATTTTATCTGTGGCTATTGGGGGCAACTCCTTAAATGGAGGCAGATTTTCTATAGGTTCAAGTGTTATTGGAGCACTTGTTATACAGTGTCTGACAACTACTGTATATGCGCTTGGGGTGCCACCGCAAACAATATCTCTTGTAAAGGCGCTTGTTATAATAGCTATTTGTCTATTTCAATCTAATAAATTTAGAGCAGCAGCATTTGGACGTTTTATGTCTCTTAAAAAGTCAAAAGATCTCTTATTTAAGAAGGGAGCCCAGATATCATGATAAGCAGTATCCTAAAAAAGCATTTTTCAATGCTTGTTACAATCGTATTATTCATCACACTTTTTGCAGCTGGATCGTTAACTTATAGGGGATTTTTAAACCCCCAGGTTTTTTTGAACCTTTTAATCGATAATGCTTATCTGATTATTGTTGCGGTCGGCATGACATTTGTACTCATAAGCGGCGGCATTGATATATCAGTTGGATCAGTGGTAGCTTTTGTATGCATGTTCTCAGCAGACTTGCTTCAAAAAGGCTGGCATCCTGCAGCAGTTATGCTGTTATCCCTTACGATAGGAACCTTTGGTGGGTTTGTAATGGGTTATATGATTCATCATTATGAAGTTCAACCGTTCATTGCAACACTTGCTGGGCAGTTTCTTTATAGAGGAATCTGTTATGTCATCAGTACAGAGTCTATAAGTATTACCAATCCAACTTATTCTTTTATAGCGAATTATCAAGTTAAGCTTGCACCTAAGATGTCTATATCTATAAGTGTTATTATCGCACTTGTGATGATTATTATTACAACCGTAGTCCTTAAGTACACTAAATTTGGTAGAAGTGTTTATGCAATTGGCGGTAACGAACAATCAGCAGGACTTATGGGGCTTCCGGTAGCAGCAATTAAAGTAGGGGTTTATGCTTTGAGCGGATTTTGTGCAGCATTAGGAGGGATTGTTTTTAGTTTTTATACATTATCTGGATATGGTCTTCAAAATATTGGACTCGAAATGGAGGCGATAGCCTCAGCAGTCATTGGCGGAACCCTGCTTACAGGAGGCGTAGGAACAGTTATAGGTTCGATGTTTGGAGTACTTATTCAAGGTATTATTCAAACGATCATTATTTTCCAAGGTAACCTTAGTTCATGGTGGACTAAAGTAGTTGTGGCAGCATTATTATGTCTGTTTGTAGTGCTTCAAAGGATTATTGAAAGTAGAGGGCATCAAGTTAAGCGATTTAATACACCTCAGACAAAAGCATCGACATCAAAGTAAATCGTCTTATAAAGTTATATGAATAGGGGTTGATGTCAATGAAGATTTTCCAAAGTTATAAAAAAAGTACATCTAACAATAAGATTAAGTTGTCAACACAATTAATTATTTTATTACTCATACTCAGTATTATTCCCACGGCTGTATTAGGACTTATTGTAAAAGGAAAGATAGAAGGCTCCATACAAAGGTCTGTTGGCATCTACTCCCAAAAGATGATAGAACAATTAGCAACTAACATTAACTATACATTACAAGACATTAAGCAAGATACAAATACGCTTTTATACAGTGAT
Source organism: Cellulosilyticum sp. I15G10I2 (assembly GCF_900095725.1). Lineage (NCBI taxonomy): Bacteria > Bacillati > Bacillota > Clostridia > Lachnospirales > Cellulosilyticaceae > Cellulosilyticum > Cellulosilyticum sp. I15G10I2. The sequence continues at coordinate 174,483 of NZ_FMMP01000016.1, read as the reverse complement.
GAAACGATACAATATATCAATCAGTATTATAAGCTTTCAGCTCAGCGCTTAGATGAATTAGAAGGTAATTTAAGTGCTAAGGCAGTAGAGGCTATAGTAAACAGTAAATACTTAAAAGGGATATTTATAATATATGAGGATAAGCTTATCTACAAAAAAGATTCTACACTAGGAACGGATAAGAATCTTGGTACATTAGACGATTATTTAATCAGTCAAGAATTCCTAGGCTCTGAAATGTATCAAACAATCAAAGATTTAGGAAAAAATGAACAATGCTGGTTTAAACTCTTAAATCAAGATACCAAAGGCATTTATGTGGGTGAAAAGTTTCAAAATCAGGATGGGAAAAATATCGTTGTTATCTTTTCAATAAATAGCTCTTACTATACAGAGTTATTAAAAGTATCGACTATAGATGCAGAAATTCCAATACTTATGATAGATGAACAAGGCAATATTATTTTATCAGATAATGAAGATTTAGTAGGTAATAAAAATTTTGAGGAGCAGTTTAAGAAGTATATCATTTACATCAACAGTTTAAGTGAACAGAGTGCTACAACTGTTTACGATAACAAACTTATTACATTTGCAACGCTTGATAATGGATGGAAAGTTATTCTGGATGGACATATTCATGTATTGATGAAGCACCTTTATTTAGTATGGAATCAACTCATATTTATCATGGTGCTAGTTATTATTACCATTGTTATTATTAGTCTCTTCTTCTCAAATAGAATTTCTAAACCCATTAAAATCATGGCCACTTACATAGCACAAGTACAACAGGGCAATCTCGAATGGAGCGATAAATTGACGAAAGACATACCGGTTCATAATAGAGAGATTACGGTACTAAGAGATGGATTAATTGCAATGATTGAGGCACTTAGAACTGTTATTTTAGATGCTAAAGAAGTAACACATGCAGTTGAGGAGAATATGATGCAGCTGAAAACTATAGCATGTAATACAACAACATCTGCGGCAGATGTTGAGCTTGCGGTAAGTAGTATTGTGACCGGTGCGCTCAGCCAAAGTAAAAAAATAGAAAGTTGTTCGCAGCTAATGAACTGCTTACACAGCGATATCAATGATACGAGTGAAAAAATGAGCAGTATCAAAAAAGTTTCGCAAACCACAATCCATATGAGTGAAAAAGCTAAAAGTGAAATGAGTATACTCATTGATAATACTGAAGGGGCTAACAAAATTACTCAAATAGTAAGTAAAGATGTTGAAGCACTAGGAGAAGAGGTTAACAATATTGGGATGATTCTCCATATCATCAAATCAATTAATGAACAGACTAACTTACTGGCGCTTAATGCAGCTATAGAAGCTGCAAGAGCTAAAGAATCAGGAAAAGGATTTATGGTAATAGCTGATGAGATCAGAAAGTTATCGAATCATACCAAGCAAGCTATAGATCAAATTGAAGGTATGATCGGAAGTATATATCATAAAAACAAGCTGGTACTAAAACACATGGAACAAGCCAAAGTTTTTTCAGATGAGCAGGGTCCTATCGTTAGGGCAACTACAAAGAAATTTAATGACATACTTGATGAAATGGAAAATTTGAATAGGGCCATACAGAGTGTTACAGCTTTACTCGGTGAGGTTGCATTTAAGAAAGATGAAGTGATGTATGAGATAGAAGAGATATCACAAGTCATAGAACAGTCCACTAGCATTACAGAGGAAGTGAGTGCGCAGTGTTCAGTACAAGCTAGTTATTCAGAAGAGATGACACAAATGGGAGATATATTGCATCAAAGCATTGATGAACTTAAACATACTTATAAAAGGTTTAAGGTAGAGTAAGTGATCTTGTAGGATTAGATTTATTGTCTATATCTATATGGTATACGACATTAAATAAATAACAATAAGATAATGTAGAGGAGGTAATTGGGATATGTTTAAACGAAGACTAAGGAAGTTATCTATTATGACGCTTGTAGCATCTTTGATAGTAACGAATAGTTTGGCACAAGTACTCTATGCTGCAGATGCTGAGCAAGTCATAGAAGATGAGCAGATTGCTATCTTACAGCTAGATCAAGAGAGCCAGACAACAACTGAGCAAGTTTTGCAATTAGAGACTATTGCGCAAACGACAACTGGCCAAGTTTATGAATGGACTCAGTATGAAGGTAATTGGCATATAGCGGATGGTACTTACAGTGTCAATAGGGGGACAGGCTATAAGATCGTTGCAAAGGATGTAAATGTGGCTAATTTTGCATATGAAGCTGATGTATCTATAGCGGGAGGTACGGACAGCAATAGAAATGCAGGATTAATTTTTAGAGTAACTGAACCTAAGAATGGTGCAGATATGCTTAAAGGTTATTATGCCGGAATAACTAAAAACGGCAGAGTTCAGGTAGGAAGATTTAATAATAACTGGACAGAGCTGGCAGCTATCCCTTATCCAGTTAATGAAGGTACGAAGTATAGATTAAAGGTCATTACAAAGGGAAGCAGCATTGATGTCTATGTAGATGGCAATCATGTAGTGAGTGTAGCTGATGATATGTTTAAGAGTGGTTCAGTTGGCATGAGGACTTGGCTTACAGATGCTACGTATAGTGATGTTGCTTTAACAGATCTTGGAGAAATTATAGAGCCAGAATACGACTGGTCATGGGTAAAAGGAGCTGTTTTTGTGCCTACCAATGCTGTTAATCAAATTCAGCAGTGGAAAGAGTATGATCCTGTCATTAATGACAGAGAACTTTCTTATGCCCATGACTATGGTTTTAATCTTGTGAGAGTTTATCTGCATAATCTTTTATGGGAACATGAAAGTGAAAAGTTACTTGCAAACTTCGAAGATTTTCTGCAACGTGCAGATAAATATGGTATTAAGGTACAAGTAGTATTCTTTGATGATTGCTGGGATGATTATCCAGACTATGATTATGATCCTGCCATTGCCCCTAGATATGGCGCACATAACAGCAGATGGGTAGAAGGACCAGGTGATACTTATAAAGCGCAGTACAATAACGCTGATGGCATCATGAAGAAAAAAATGGAGGACTATGTAAAAGGTATTGTTAGTGCTCATTTAAATGATGATAGAATTGCCTTTTGGAATACCTATAATGAGCCAAGTAATGGCGAAAGCGGCCTCATGGACCAAGTCACTAAGCAACTGATGAATGATTCAAGAATTTGGATTAAAGAAATAGGTTCAAAAATTCCAGTTTCAGCGACTAGTGGACAATTTTCTGGAGGGCCATTCTCAGATTTTATTACATGGCATCCTTATGATGCCGATTATCCAGTCAATATAGGCGGAACAAGAGCTACAATTGCTAACAAATCTACGTTAGCAGATGAGGTTATGAATAGATGGACTCAGACAGTGCCAGGTATTGTTGAAAATTACTACGATAAAGGTATTGGATTTGTTTTATGGGAACTAGGTATAGGTCGAGATAATTGTAGATTTCCTTGGGGATCAGACACAAATCCTCTTGACTATGAACCAGCAGAACCTTTCCATGGGGTTGTATATCCTGATGGCCATCCATGGAGTATAGATGATATTGTAGCTATACGTGGTAATTTAGATAATTTAGCTGTCTTTAATGTACAGTATTTTAATGATGAAACCTTTACAGACCTTAAAAAGACCTCTATTACACCTAGAATTGACTTTGATTTAGGGGATGAAAGAGGGACAGGGTCACCAGATGCTTCTGTCGGCATGGGAGAAGATCATTTTTCAATCCGTTGGATGGGAACAATCAAATCTAAGGCAGCAGGAGAGTACACAATCTATGTAGAGAGTGATAATATTGCAAGGGTTTGGATTGGTGAGACTCAAGTTATTGATAAATCCACCAATATAATAGAAGAAGCAAATGGAAAGATTAGCTTAGAAGCTGAAAAAGAATATGCTATTAAAGTAGAGTATATACACCACACTGGAGATGCCAGCATGCATTTAAACTGGTCGGGGCCAAGTTTAGATAAAACGGTATTACTGCCCATTTACAATTCAAAAAGTGTAACAGGTGTATCCGTACAAAAAGAACTTGTATTAAATGAAGGAGAAAGTCAGAAACTTGTTGCCAATATTGAGCCAGCAGATGCCTTTAATCAAAAAGTAACATGGGCATCAGATCGACCTGGTATTGCATCAGTAGATGACAAAGGTGTTGTAGTAGGACATGTGCAAGGAACGGCAACTATTACAGTAGCAACTGTTAATGGCGATTATAAAGATACTTGCACAGTTACTGTAAGTGCAAGTACACAGTTTAGAAACCCTATTGTACAAGTAGCAGGCGGTGCAGGGGCAGCTGATCCAAGCGTAGTATTTAAAGATGGTTACTATTACTATTGTAAATCAGACAATGATGCCGCCCTTGTCGTTGCAAAAGCTAAGAGATTACAGGATATTGGTAGTGTGCCAAGAGTGACAGTTTACACACCACCGAGTGGCACAATGTATTCTAAAGGGATATGGGCGCCAGAGCTGCAATATATACAAGGTAAATGGTATATTTATTTTGCAGCGGATGATGGTAATAATGCAAATCATCGTATGTATGTACTTGAAAGCGATACACAAGATCCACAAGGAAGCTATACATTTAAAGGGAAAATTACTGATCCTACTGATAGATGGGCTATTGATGGGGTAACTCTTGAAAAAGATGATGGTTCTTTATATTTTGTGTGGTCAGGATGGGAAGGCTATACAGATGGAAGACAGAGTCTTTATATAGCGCCAATGAGCAATCCGTGGACTATAAGTGGAGATAGGGTTCGCATATCTACACCAGATCAACCATGGGAAATGAATGAATATCCTTATATTAATGAAGGTCCGGAAATATTGAAAAAAGATGGAAAAATATTCATTGTATATTCTGCAAGCGGAAGCTGGAGTGATACTTATTGTCTAGGAATGTTAACGTATACGGATGGTGATGATATCATGGATCCAAATTCATGGACAAAAACAGGGCCAGTATTCACCCATGTACCAGGGGCATATGGTGCAGCACATAACTGCTTTACAGTATCTCCAGATGGGACTGAAGATTGGCTTGTCTACCATGCTGGCAAAGTGTCTAGAGGAAGCTGGGCCAATAGAAGTATAAGAGCTCAGAAGTTTACATGGCATGCTGATGGTACACCTAACTTTGGAACGCCAGTTGGATATGGCGAACTCATAGATCAACCATCAGGCACACCAGAAATAAGGAGATACAAATATGAGGCTGAACACGCCATTCCGAGTGGAGGGGCTAAAGTAGGAACTTCAAGTAATGCCTCAGGAGAAAAGGTTATAGGTGCTTTAGACAGGCCTGGCATAGATTCGCTCTTATTTAATGTTTATGTGGAAGAAGCAGGAGACTATACTCTTACTGTTATGTATGCAAATGGAAGTGATGGCGGGGAGTCCCAGCATCTTGTATCAGTGAATGGCGGGCAAGGTCAAGTTATAAGGTATAAAAGATATGGATGGGGCAACTTCAATCCTTCCTCAATTGATGTAACACTTAATGAAGGAAATAATACGATGCAACTCAACCCACACATTCATTTTGCTGAAGTTGACTATATAGTACTCGATCAAATTAAAAATGATGATATAGGGACACCGGTTCAAATTGAATCAATCAGTTTGGATAAACAAAGTATCACGCTTGGTAAGGGTAAAACTGCTGAAATTACAGCAACGGTTAAACCTATTTCAGGAACAAAAAAAAATGTGGTATTTACATCAACTAATACAGAGGTAGCAGCAATATCTAAAGCATCGTCTAATACAGTATTAGGAACAACAACACTGCTTGTAACAGCGCAAGATGTAGGAATCACAACCATACGTGTAATAAGCGATGCTGATGCAAGTAAGTACGCCGAGTGCGTAGTAACAGTTGTTGGTGATCCAGCAGAACCTAATCTTACAGGATTTGAAATAGATCAGTTTGATAGTACAGCATTAGACAGTACATGGTCGGTATTCCAGGAAAATAAAGCGAAGTGGAGCCTTACAAAAAATACAGGATACATGACTATCAGTACATCAAATACAGATATTTATCAAAATAATAATTCTCAAGATAATGTGTTCTTAAAGACATTAGATGACAATAAAGACTTCGAGATCGTTACGAAACTTTCAGCACCTATTAGAAGAAATCATGAACAGGCAGGGCTTTTTGTATGGCAAAATGCAGACAATCTTATCAAGCTTGCCCATGTATGGGACGGCAGAAGAGTTATAGAAACAGCCTACGAAATAGGTCAGGTATATAAAAAAGCTGGTAACTTTGCTGCACATCCTGGCGGAGATACCGTTACATTAAAAATCAGAAAGATAGGAAATAGCTATACCACATTCTATTGGAATGGTTATGAGTGGATACAAGCAGCGGATTCAGTTACGGCTAATCTTGAGAATATCAAAGTTGGATTTTTTGCAAACAGCATTGTATCTAATGTAAGTATGGACGCAACATTTGATTATTTTGCCTATAAAGAACTTCAAGGTGGTATTAAATTAGATAAGAATAATCTTACTTTAAAGGTGGGAGAAACAGAAAAAATAACAAATCAAGGAGCAAGTCAAGAGGTTATATGGACTTCAAGCAGCTCTAAGATAGCTGAGGTAGATCACACTGGGCTAGTAACGGGTATTGCGCCAGGACGAGTTATCATAAAAGCTATTTCACAAGATGGTACATACAGTGATACGGCTTTAGTAACAGTTACTTCATCAATTCCAGCACCAGAGATGCTTTATGAAGAAAAATTTAATGGCAGTGCAGAAGGATGGGTTACTTATGGCGGAACGTGGCATGTTGCAAATGGAGAGTATCATGTCAATAATGGTGCAGGCTATAAGGCACTCATTGCTGATGAGGTCTTTACAGATTATGTATTAGAAGCAGACGTTAAGATTAAAAGCGGCAATGAAGCAGGTTTAATCTTTAGAGTATTAAATCCTAATGAAGGCGCAGATGCTTTTGATGGTTATTATATAGGTATTAGCGCAGCGAATAAATCAGCCACCCTTGGACAGATGAATAATGGTGTTTGGAATGAGATTGCGACTAAGAAACTTCCTATTAATTATGGAGAAACCTATCGTATTAAAGTTATTATAAATGAAGGACATATTGAAGTTTACATTAATGATAATCCACTTAATGTAAACGCTTATCCTAAGTTTGATATTCTTGAAAGAACACATTTTGGAACAGGACAAATTGGACTGCGTACCTTTAATGCAGAAGCAAGTTTTGATAATGTAAAAGTATCCTCTTATAAAGAAACAGTATTAGAAGAGAGTTATACCAACTCTGTAATGCCTGGTATTGCAGATCCACATGTGCTTTACTATGATGGCGTGTATTATTTATACGGAACCCATACGCCTGATTGGCCAAATATGACAAGAGGCATTAAGGTTTATACATCCACAGATCTTGTAAACTGGAAGGTCAAAGAAACTGACGATGGATGGGCGTTAAAGAATGAAGATTCATGGGGGACTAAACAATTTTGGGCTCCAGAAGTAATAGAGAAAGATGGCATTTTCTATATGTATTATGCTGTTGAAGAACATCTTGCTGTAGCTACAAGTGATTCACCACTAGGCCCATTTAAGCAAAATGTGAAAAACCCAATACATGACAATATTAAAGAAATTGATGCACATATCTTTACAGATGATGATGGCAAACAGTATATGTATTTTGTAAGATTTACTGATGGAAATGCTCTGTGGGGAGCAGAACTCAATGAAGATATGATGTCTATTAAACAAGATACTCTAACGCCAGTATTTGCAGTATCTCAGGACTGGGAAAAGAGTCAAAAGCCTCCTGTTGCCAGAGTTAATGAAGGCGCTTTTGTAGTCAAACACAAAGGTATTTATTATATGACCTATTCGGGAAATCATTTTGAAAGTCCAGATTATGGCGTAGGTTATGCAACGGCTACGAGTCCTCTTGGCCCTTGGACAAAATATGAATACAATCCTATTATGAAATCTAATAGCTTAGTACCTGGAGCAGGACATCATTCACTGATTTACTCGCCAGATGGCACAGAACTATTTATGATTTACCATGCACATAACACAGTAGGCACAACTGAGCCAAGAAAACTTGCGATTGACAGAGTACAATTTGTGCCACAAGCAAATGGTATAGATGCGATGGAGGTTTGGGGCCCAACAATGACTCCTCAGCCAATGCCATCAAATGACAGTACAACACCTGTCAATATTCCTGTGAACTCACTAACTATAACAGGTCAAGATGGTGCAACGCAAATAACAACTAAAGGCGGAACTTTACAAATGTCTGCGTTAGTATCACCAAGTCATGCAACCAATAAAGCCGTAGAGTGGTCTATTGCAAATGGAAGCAGTTATGCAACAATAAGTACTGAAGGCTTATTAACAGCAAAAGCTAATGGAACAGTTACAGTAAAAGCGGTATCAGTAAGTAATCCAGAAGCATCTAGCACATGCAGTATCGATATAACAGGAAATGAAGAAGAGCCAACAACTGTAGATGTAACAGCATTAACAGTAGCAGGAAAAGATGGTGTATCATCTATCACAACTAAAGGTGGCACATTACAAATGGTTGCCACGGTAACACCAGCCGATGCAACAAATAAAGCTGTGACCTGGTCTATAGTAAATGGAAGCAGTTATGCTGACTTAAGTACTGAAGGCTTATTAACAGCTAGAGCCAATGGAGCAGTTACAGTAAAGGCAGTATCAGTAAGCAATCCAGAAGTATCAGACACATGTGAAATAGTTATAACAGGAAATTCAAGTTCAGGCGGAGGAAGCAGCAGCGGCGGTGGTAGCACTCCTACTCAACAGACAACTCCAATACCAGCACCAGTTGTACCGGAAGCCCCAAGACCATCAGATACTCCTACCGTGAATGTTAGGATGTCTATAGCAAGTGGTACAGCTTCTCAAGGAGGCAGAGACGTAGCGTTATCTGTACAACCATATATAGAAAATGGGCGTACGATGGCAGGCGTAAGAGATGTGGCTAACTTGCTTCAGATAGAGAGTCAAAATGTAGTATGGAATGCTAAGGACAAATCAATTGAAATTAAAACAAACAGAATAATAATAAAACTTGTAATAGGCCAAAAATATGCTATTGTAGATGGTCAGAAGATAGATTTAGATGTAGCTCCGCAGATTAAAGATGGCAGAACAGTATTGCCAATCGCGCAGATAGCTCGTCTTTTAGGTATGCAAGTAAAATTTGATCCAATAACTAAAGAAGTAGTATTTAAAACAGAAGAATAGATTACATAAGAAAATGACTATGGTTTTAAGTAATAAGATCATAGTCATTTTTGCGTTCTTTGACGACTATTTAATATAGAAAGGTGTATCTAATAATCATAAAGTTTCTATATGTTTACAGTATATTTACATGAATGGCTTGAAAAAATAGGAAAATAATTTATGAAAATCTAAATAAAATACTATTGACATTAACGCTGCGTAATAGTTTATAGTAATCTTGTGAGGAGGTAAAAACATGGAATATACTGTACAAAAACTAAGTAAACTCGCGGGGGTAAGTACCAGGACACTTAGATATTATGATGAAATAGAAATTCTTAAGCCGGCAAGAATTAATTCATCAGGATATCGTATTTATGGTCAGGAAGAAGTGGATAGGCTGCAGCAAATTTTGTTTTATAGAGAGCTTGGAGTAAGTTTGGAGCATATAAAAGAAATAATAAACCAACCTTCCTTTGATGGAAAGACTGCCCTTAGAGAGCATCGCATGAAACTCCTCGAGAAAAGAAATCAACTAGATTTATTAATAGCTAATGTGAATAAAACAATAGCCCAAATAGAAGGAGGCACTAAAATGACAGATCAAGAAAAATTTGAAGGATTTAAGCAAAAGATGATTGAAGATAATGAGAAAAAGTATGGTAAAGAAATAAGAGACAAGTATGGCGAGGAAAAAGTTCGTAAGTCAAATGAAAAGCTAAAGCATATGACAGAGGAAGAATACAATGAAGTAACAAGTTTAGCAAATGAAGTGATCGCGACGCTTGCAGAAGCTATTAAAACAGGTGATCCAGCAAGTGAACTTGCGCAAAAAGCAGCGGAGCTTCATAAAACGTGGCTGACTTACTACTGGAGTGATTATAGCAAAGAGGCTCACGCAGGATTGGCACAGATGTACGTTGATGATGAAAGATTTAAAGCTTATTATGATGAACAACAACCTGGAACAGCAGAGTTTTTAAGAGATGCTATTTTGATCTATACGGATTTAAAGAAGTAATAATTCAGAAAAAGTGATTGGATACACCAATCACTTTTTTGTGATTTAATTGAGCGATATTACTGTTTTAGGAATAAATAATAAAGGAAGATTCATAAGTTAAAGGAGTACTAGCATTTGGTACTAATAAAAATGAAGTGGAGGGGTAAATATGTCAGGTGTAGCACTTATCATTACTTTTATTGTAGCAGTTGGTATCATGATTGTAAGCATTTCAAAATTTAAGGTGCATCCATTTATTGCAATTATGGGAATAGCCTTATTGCTAGGAATAGTGGTGGGAATTCCGCTTAAAGACTTGCCGGGAACGATTGGAGGCGGCTTCAGCAGTACTTTTACAAGTATAGGTATTGTTATTATTTTAGGGGCTTTGATAGGAGTCATTTTAGAAAAAACTGGAGCGGCTGTCAAATTAGCTGATATGGTTATAAGCGTAGTTGGTGAAAAGAAACCAGAGCTTGCTATACTCATTATGGGTTGGATTGTATCTATTCCTGTTTTTTGTGATAGTGGGTTTGTTATTCTTAATCCTATTAAAAAAGCTATACGTAAAAGAACCATGACATCGAGTGTAGCCATGACTGTTGCACTTTCAGCAGGACTTTATGCATCGCATGTATTTATTCCACCTACCCCAGGACCTATTGCAGCAGCAGGCGCAGTAGGACTTGGGAGCAATCTGTTACTTATTATGGGTCTTGGTTTCTTAGTTTCCATTCCTACCTTAATAGCAGCTTACTTTTATGCTAAATACATAGGCAAACGCGTAAAAGCAGAAGAAGAATTACAAGATAGTCAAGAGGTTATTAAATCATATGAAGAATTAGTTAAAGAGTACGGCACACTTCCCAATGGTTTTTTAGCCACTGCACCTATTATTGTTCCGATTCTTTTAATGGCGTTGGGTTCAGTTGGATCAGCTCTTAAATGGGAAGGCACTTTAATGGCATTAGTAGCATTTCTAGGTGCGCCTATGATTGCACTAACAGTCGGGCTTGTTTTTGGTATTATTTTACTCGCCTTTGCAAATAAAATGGCAGACTTTAATGCATTGACAAATGAAACACTTCAAGTAGTAGGACCCATTCTCTTTATTACAGCAGCAGGGGGCGTATTAGGACGCGTGATTACAACAGCTGGTTTTGTAGAATATATTCAAGAAAATGCAAGCTTTTTATCAACTGTAGGTATTTTCTTCCCATTCCTTATTGCAGCTATTTTAAAATCAGCACAGGGGTCTTCTACAGTTGCGATTACAACTACAGCTGGTATTATGGGATCATTTTTAGAATCAGGAACAATGATGCAGGCACTTGGACTTACAACGCCTCTGGCAGCAGCGTTAACGGTAATGGCTATTGGAGCTGGAGCTATGACAGTCTCTCATGCGAATGATAGTTACTTCTGGGTAGTTACTAATTTTGGAAAGATGAAAGCGCAAGATGGCTATAAAACACAGACGATGGTAACGCTTGTTATGGGGGTTGTTGCGATGGTAAGTATTTTTGTTATTTCATTATTTGCATTATAATATATGTGCATACGTTTTTTATTGTCAGATATAGTGAAGGGATGTTTTTGTAATACTTTTATAAAACATTAGAAACCTAAAAAGAAATAGAGTCAATTGCTGGCTCTATTTCTTTTTAGGCAAAAAAATAAGACTTCATCAAGCAGATGATCATTTTATGATAAAATAGTAAAAAAAGTAGCAAACTAAAATTGTTGAATAAATAAAAAAGAATCTAAAAAGACTCAGATGAAAAAATAAGAAGGGACTGAATAAGATGATAAAATGTTTTGCGCCTCTTATAGATAATAGATGTAAAATATTAATTTTAGGATCTATGCCTGGGGTGAAATCACTGGAAGAACAACAATATTATGCACATCCAAGAAATTACTTTTGGCGTATTTTATATACACTGTTTGATGAGAAGTATGAAACAGATTACAAAAAGAGAAAAGCCTTTATTCTAAGTCATCACATAGCCTTATGGGATGTTCTTAAAAACTGTGAAAGAGAAGGGAGTCTGGATACAGCTATTAGAGAGGAAGAGGTCAATGATTTTGATTTTCTATTTAAAACCTATCCTAACATTAAATTCGTATTTTTTAACGGCTCAAAAGGATATGAAACTTTTAGAAAGAAGATAGGTTTTAAATATGACGGCATAACTTTTGAAAAACTACCTTCTACAAGTCCGGCCCATGCGATTAAGTTTGAAAGTAAATTAAAAAGCTGGCGTACTATTTTTCATTGCTCTTCAATGAATTGAATTATTTCTTTACTAAATTTATCCCTTTGGTCGTAGAATAAGCCATGTCCGCTTAATTTAAAAGGAACAAGTTTAGCGTTTTTAATACCTTTTTTCTGTATTTCAGCAAGCTGATATAAGCATACTTTATCATGTATACCGTGAAGAATTAAGGTGGGTACTTGTATTTCATTCAGATCATAAAATAATTTTTCTTCACCGAGCCAAGTTTTGGCGACTGCTGCAGTAGCCCAAGAAGCAGCTTGTAGTCCCAATCTGAAGAACCAATCGGAGAAAGCATCAGTTATATACTGAAAGAAAAATGTATTCCCAAAATCTCTCAGCATTTTAGGGCGATCATTATACGTTCCATGAATTATATTTTCTACAACCTCCTTCTTTGAACCATAAGGGAAATAAGGTCGTTCAATCAAACTTGGAGCTGCTGCAGCACAAAGTACAAGCTTAGATACACCAAAGGCTTTGTGCCTAGACATATATCTGACAGCTATTGCACCACCAGTGGAGTGACCGACTAAAGTAATATTTTTTAATTTAAGTGATTCAATCACACATCTCACATCATCCGATAAGCGGTCATAATCATAGCCGGTAAAAGGTCTGTCAGATTTGCCAAATCCTCTTTGATCTAAACCAATACATCGATAACCAAGCTTAGGCAGCTGATTGAGCTGGTATTCAAATAATTCATGACTTCCTGGCCAGCCATGTAGAAATAATATGACTTTTTTGCCTTCAGGATTAAGATCTTCTAAATAAACATTTATATCTGGTTCAACCATAATATAGTATCCCAAGAGAATACCTCCATTAATATAATTTATACACTAATATTTTATTGTTTTGGAAGTAAATGTGTGATGAGAATTGGATTATAAAATAAATAGAAAACAAAATATAAAAAATAATTTATTAAAAATGGCATAAGTTGTCAGATTCTAGAAATGTTGTACGAATATAATTATTGAAAGATATGGAAAGCTAATAAGAAGGCAGGTGATAATGTGGCAACAGATAATGAAATTATAGAGCTTCTAAGAACTAAAAAAGACAAAGGGTTAGAATGCATGATGGATACCTATATGGGCCTTGTATATAGCATTGTACATAATAAAATTGCCACAATCTGCAGTAAAGAAGATATTGAGGAGTGCGTAAGTGATGTATTCTATGAATTATATAGAAACAGTGAAAAAATAGATTTAAATAAAGGATCAATAAAAGCTTTTTTAGCGCTAGTTGCAAAACGAAAAGCCATTGATATTTATAGAAAGTATTATAAGCAAAAAAGCAAAGTTATCTCTATTGAAGACTTTAAAGAGTCAGAACTTGATTATTTAAGTAGTGATTATAAAAATGCAGATCAGGATAAAGAAATAAGAGATAGGGTAATAGAAGAAATTAAAGCTTTAGGCGAGCCAGATAGTGAAATGCTCATCCGTAAATATTTCTTTGAACAGCCTTCAAAAGTGATTAGTGAAGCAATGGGCATTAAAGTTAATACAATCGATAAAAGAATTTCTCGGGCGCTTATCAAATTAAAGAAAGTTTGGGAAGGGGGGGATAAAAATGTTAACTGATCTATCAGAATTATTTGATGAATGTAGTTTAGAACAAGTTAATCATTTACTAGAGCAGGATATAGCCTTGAAAATAGATGAGAAGACATCAGCAAGAATTAAGTCATCCGTACTAAGAAAAGCAGGCATAAAAAAAAATAGAGTATGGCATTATTATTCTAAAAACATGCTGGGTGTTTCTGTAGTTGCATGTTTAATTTTTGTAATTACAATGATAGGAAGTTATAATTATTACCAAATGCCAGTAGCTTATGTAGATGTGGATATTAATCCAAGTATAGAAGTTGGTGTTAATAGATGGGATAGAGTTGTATCCGTTAAGGGGTATAACAGTGAAGGAAAAGATATTCTAAAGGTTAAGCCTATTTTAAATAAAGAGTTGAAAGAGGCGATCAAAGATATTGTTGAAACAGCAAAGCTTCAAGGGTTTTTATCTGAAAAAGATGAAGGAGCGATTGCCCTAACCTCAGTGACGGATGATACTAATAAAGCGCAAGACCTCATAGAGATTTGCAAAGACGCTATAGAGCACTATGCCATGGAGGAAAAAATAAATCTTGAAATAGTTACAGCACATGTAGCCCTGCAAAAGAGAGAACTGGCAGAAGAGATCGGTATAACAGCCGGTAAGCTTCAGTTAATTTATAAGCTGCAAGTTTTAGATGATCAAGTAACAATAGAAGATTATAAAAGTTATACAGTTAAAGAGATTGTCAATCAAATAAACAGCCTTAAAAAGGATAATGGTCCTGATAATACAAAAGAAGATAAGGAAGACAAAGCAGGTAAAACTGAAAAAAAAGAACAAAAACAAATAGTAAAAATAAATACGGATCAACAAATTAAAGATCAAGAAAAGAGTGAAGCCAAGAATAAATCAGAAATAAAACTTGAACGTCAAGAAGAAGGAGCTAAAAAAGAAAACAGCCAAAAGGATGATAAAGATAATAGTCAAAAAAAAGATTCAAACAATAAACAAGATAGTAGAGAGAAGAAAGTAGAATCTAACCTGGATATTAAAAAAAATAGCAATATAAATAATAGCTACAATAATAAAAAGGATAATAAGGAAAATAACAAGGGAAACAATAGGAATGAGAGAACAAGATAAAAGAAGTAAGTATCTATAAAATACTTCACATAAAGTTAAATAAACTAAGGGAGGATTTAAAATGAAACAATTAACAAAAAAAATAAAGAGTGGTGTTTTTTTAGGGACTTTAGTGGCAGTAAGTTTCACACTAACTGCAAAACCAGCCTTAAAAACTATTAAGGCGTATCTTAATCCCACTATTTCTTACACGTTAAATGGGGAAAAGGTACTTGAAGATACTAAAACAATTAATTATGATAATAAGACCTATATCCCATTAGCTGATGTAGCAAAGATCATGGATATGCAGATTAAGCTTGAAAATAATACGATGATAATGACTACAAAAACAGCTACACAGCCAGGTGAGGAAAAAGAGTCCGTTTTAATTCCAGAAGCAATTATTAAGGCTGTAGATGCAGCACATAAAAAAGTCATAATTCTTAAAAAAGAAAGTGAAGATAAGATAGAGAACTATATTGTTTTAAATATCTCTGATCAGACTAAAATTTCACATGAAGAAAATAAGAAAGTGTATACTGTAGAAGATCTTAAAACAGATATGCGGGTAAGCGTAACACATGCTAAAGAAATGACATATTCCCTTCCACCACAAACATCGGTATTTGAAATAAAGATGCTTACCGTAGATACTGGAAAAACTGAAGAGGAAAAAGATGATGCAGATAAAAAAGATAAAGAAGATGATGAAGATGAAAAAGATGATAAAGGCGAAAAACAGACCACACTTAAAAATGTTAGAATTATAGAAGTTAATAATGGCGCAAAATATATTGTTGTAGAAGCTGCGGCAAAAGACAAAGGTTCATTTAAAATAGCATTTGATAATAAAATTAAAATTAAATATGAAGGTGAAAAAAAGCAACCCAATGTAAATGCATTAAAGGCTGGCCAAATGATAGATATTAAGATAGGAAATTCAGATTCAGAGTTATTTAAAATACTTGAAGTTACTGTAAAGAAATAGATAAAAGAAGGCCTTTCAATGAACTGATCCCAATAAATTAGACCAAAAAATCTAACTTGTTGGAGGTCAGTTTTTTTATATGCTATAATATTTTTAATAACTTTGAACTTAAGAAAGAGATAAGGAGATATTTATGAAAAATGTTAATTGGGCGATTATAGGATGTGGACAAGTGACCGAGGTGAAAAGTGGCCCAGGACTCTATAAAGCCAACCACTCTAACTTAGTAGGTGTTTTCAATAGAAACTACGATAAAGCAGTTTGTTATGCTAAAAGGCATGGGGTAGAAAGGGTATATCATACTGTGGAAGCGCTTTTGTCAGATGAGGATGTTGATATTGTATATATTGCAACACCACCTTTATTTCACAAGCAATACGCACTTGCGTGTTTAGAGGCTGGTAAGATACCTTATGTTGAAAAGCCGGTAGCCATGAATTATAAAGAGTGTCTGGAGATTAAAAGTTTATCAGAAAAACTTAAAATACCTGTTTATGCAGCATTTTACAGAAGAGGCTTAGAGAAATTTATTAAAATTAAAGAACTTCTTGATAATAAAGAAATTGGTGAGATTAGATATGTCTATGTTACACAGATCATGAAGGTTGAAGAGGCAGAACTTGATAGAAACAATTTACCTTGGCGAGTTAAACCAAATATATCAGGAGGAGGAAAATTTTTAGACATGGGGATTCATGTGCTTGACTGTTTAACATTTTATTTTGGCGATATAATATCTATGACGGGCATAGTAGAAAATAAAGGTGGCTATTATGAGGCGGATGATACGATTGCAGCAACCTTTAAATTTAGAAATGGCATTATAGGTTCTGGGACCTGGTGTTATGTTGCAGATAAAGATATCAATGAAGTACAGATAGTTGGGGATAAGGGCAGAATTATATATGATGGGTTAGCTGTTAAGTGTTTTACTGTTATTAAAGATGGCACCCCAGAAGTTTATAGATTTGATGAACCTGAACATGTGGCAATGCCTTATCAGCAAGCAATAGTTAATGAGCTAATAGGTAAAGAAAAAAGTTTTGCAAATTTTGAAGAAGCTGTTAATTTGATGAAAATGACAGACAAGCTGCTTGAGGCGTATTATAAAATAGAGTTTTAGTTATTTTTATAATACTGATGCTTGAATCAATTTTATTCTTAGTATAAGATTTATATAGAATATAATGAAGATAACAAATATTTTATAATCTATCATTTAAGAATAGAAGAAGGTGGATTTATGGACTTGATCAGTATTATTGTGCCTATTTATAATGTTGAGAAGTATCTGGCTAAATGCTTAGATAGTATACTTGCACAAACTATACCAAATATAGAGATAATACTTATTAACGATGGCTCTTTAGATAGCAGCTTAGTAATATGTAAGCACTATGCAGCTAAAGACAAGAGAATATGCGTTGTTGATAAAATTAATGAGGGGGTCGCTCAGGCCAGAAATACGGGTTTAGATTTAGCAAAAGGAAATTACATAGGATTTGTAGACCCAGATGATTGGATAGAACCCCAAATGTATGAAAGTATGTATAATAAGTTAGTTCACTCAGAACATGCTGTTTGTTTATGTAATTATTACAAAAATGATAGACTCGGAAGTTCTCCTAAATTTTTAAGAATAAAAAAAGATATTTTAAATAAGCAGGAAGTCATAGATGATATAGTAGCTAATATGATAGGGATAGATGATCTTATGCCTAAGTATACCTATATTATGGGATGTGTATGGCGATGCCTTTATAAAAAAGAATTTATTGATAAACACAATCTTAGATTTAAAAAAGGTGTTACTATTATGGAGGATCTGGTTTTTACAGTAGAAGCTTTGTTAAAATCTGATGGGTTATGTATAGATCATGGGGTTTGGTATCACTATAGGCGTAATCCTAAATCAGTACTTCATAGCTATAATCCTAATATGTGGGAAGATCAAATCTATGTACACCATCTTTTAGAAGAGTTATTAAAAAAAGAAAAACTTGCAGACTATATGTTAAACAGGTTGGATATACGTTATATAGGGATGGCATTTTGTGCAATATACAATGCAACCAGCAGACATAGTAAAGAGAACAGAACACAGATTACAGAAAAGATGAAAAAAATAAGAGCAATATGTAATGATGAAAAACTTAAAAGAGCACTAGATAGAGTCAAACCCATTCAAAAGCCAAGCATTTTTAAATAGCTCGTATCATATGATAATAGAAAGTGTTTTCTAGGTGGATTAATAAACTAAGTATATTTAAGAGATTGTCAAAGAAATCTACCCCAAATAACGTTGACTAAGTATGAAAAATATGCTATTATTCCAATTAATAATATATATTATGGATTGTTACTGATAATGCAGGCAAAACCCTTAACTAGTTTGTTGGGTTTTGCCTTTTTTGTGTTATTCACTAAAAAGCTGACTTGAGGGGGAACTTCCTAATCTTATAAAAAAGTATCATCAAATCTCATCTTACTGCAGTAACAGATCACGTTTAAAAAGAAAGGGGAAATATTATGATAAAAGGCATTGCGGCGTCCAAAGGTTATGCCATAGGACATGTTTATTTGAAGAAAAAGCAAGAAATAATGATTGATCACTCAGAAGTTGAGGATATTGATAATCACCTTAGTATTTTAAAAGATGCTATAGAAGAATCAAAAAAACAAATTATTCAAATTAGAGATAAAGCAATTTTAGAAATAGGGGAAGAAGAAGCGTTAGTTTTTGATAGTCATCTTATGTTTTTAGAAGACCCAGAATTTATTGAAACGGCGGAAATGGCCATAAAAAATGAAAGAAAAAGTGCCACGGCAGCAGTGAGTGATGTAACTAAGACTTTTTGTAATCTATTTTCGCAGATGGATAATGCTTATATGAAGGAACGTGCGGCAGATATTAAAGATGTTGGCTTTAGAGTATTAGCGAATATATTAGGAATCAGAGAAGATGAAATGAAAAAAATAGGGGAAAATACTATTGTTGTTTCTCATGATCTTACGCCTTCAGATACAGCACAGCTAGATAAAACTAAAGTCATTGGATTTTTAACTGATGTTGGAGGTGTAACATCCCATAGTGCCATTATGGCAAGAAGTTTACAAATACCAGCAGTAGTTGGACTAAAGAATGTGACTCAAAAAGTTGAAAATGGGATGCTAATCATTATAGATGGCATCAAAGGAGAAGTTATTCTTAATCCAGATGAGTTAACGTTATTGCAGTACAAAGAAATGGAAAAAGCATATCAAGATGAAAAGGAGGGGCTAAAGGCTTATAAGGATACAGAACTTTATTATTCATCCGAGCGTAAAATTTTAGTAGCAGCAAACATTGGTTCAGCTCAAGAATTAGAGCTAGTATTAGAAAACAAGGCAGACGGGATTGGTCTTTTTAGAACAGAATTTATGTTTATGGACAGAACAAATATGCCAAGTGAAGAAGAACAGTTTGAACTTTATAAAACAGTGGCAGAAAAATTGAAGGATAGGCCGGTGGTGATTAGAACGCTAGATATTGGTGGAGATAAACAAATACCCTATTTAAAAACAGAGCATGAAGAAAATCCTTTTTTAGGGTTAAGAGCGATAAGGCTTTGTCTAAAAGAACAAGATTTGTTTAAATCTCAGCTCAAAGCACTTTTGCGTGCAGCGTTTTATGGTGAAATCCAAATAATGTTTCCAATGATTGGATCACTCAGCCAGCTCTTAGAAACAAAGTCATTGTTAGAAGTTTGTAAAGAAGAACTGCGTAGTGCAAATATACCATTTAAGTCAGACATAGCTATTGGTATGATGATTGAAATTCCATCTGCAGCACTAATTGCAGAAGAATTTGCAAAGCATGTTCAGTTTTTCAGCATTGGAACAAATGATCTTATTCAATATACTCTAGCGATAGACCGTATGAATACCAACGTAGCACACCTTTATGATCCTATGCATCCAGCGGTACTTAGTCTTATTCAAATGACGATAGAAGCAGCTCATAAAAATGGTATATGGTGCGGCATGTGTGGTGAAATGGCTGGAGATGAGAGAGCAATCCCTCAGCTTGTAAAAATGCAGCTTGATGAATTTTCAGTAAGTCCGTCTTCCGTATTAGCTGTCAGAAAATCTATTGCCCAAATACTTAACTAACTTTTTATTGCTTCCATAAGATGCTTTTCTTGTCATATTCTGTTATAATATAAAGAAACAGTTACTTAAGATTAAAGTATGACTTAATATGACTATAAAATATAAAGGAATAGCTTATGAAAAGACATAAACAACTCACCCTAGGTATGATATTATTAATTTTTATATTTGCTACAACGCTATTTGCAGTCGAGGTTAAGCCTGTAGCACAATTTGAGTTTACAAAAAAGGAATATCAGCAAAAGGAACCTATAGAAATTATTGATACAAGTTATGTGGGACAAGGGAAAAAGATTGTACAAAAGGAATGGATGGTCGTCATTAATAAGAAACCGAAAAAAGGTTCTAATTTATCCACCCTTCTTAATAATATAGCACCAGGACAATATGAAGTAGCTTTAAGAGTAAAATCTCAAGAAGGTAAGTGGAGTGAGCAAGTTAGCAGAAAACTAACTATTATAAAAAACAAACCTATTACAATAACAACATTTAAAATGGATAAACCTATGTATGCAATAGGAGAAAAACTTGGTTTTATTTATGCATATGATAACCCTAATGAATTAAAAATTCGCAGCCAGAAGTGGACGTATAAGAACCTGAGTACAGGGGCAAAAATAGCCGGAAAACCTAAGTATCTTACAAGAACAGGAAAGTATGAAGTAAGTGTGCAGATTCAAGATGAATGGGGCG
This sequence comes from Cellulosilyticum sp. I15G10I2, assembly GCF_900095725.1. Classification (NCBI taxonomy): domain Bacteria; kingdom Bacillati; phylum Bacillota; class Clostridia; order Lachnospirales; family Cellulosilyticaceae; genus Cellulosilyticum; species Cellulosilyticum sp. I15G10I2. Next base: position 153,364 of record NZ_FMMP01000016.1, on the reverse strand, counting down.
TTTGGTCCGCGCCTAAAGTATGCATTGTACAAGTAGGCACAGAAAAAATAGAAAGAGATGGCTATTACTTATTTACAAAGGGCAAACAAGGAGATCTCTTAGAAGGATACATAGACAAAGATTATAATACATTTGATAATATAACAAACGTAACCGTCACAGATAAGCCAGGGACGCTTATTGTAAGTAATTCACCTGAACGTATTTTATCAAGCGGCATTCTGTATAAGGATACTGTAAGTGGACAAGGACGCTTGCTTGTTCATCATCAAAATGCAATAAATGTTAATAAAAAACTCATAATAATAGCCACAACCCATGAAGATCGGGATATTAAGCTCTCCATTGCAAACCAATCTATTAAAGGACCTCATAAAGATATATTAGGTATGGGGCAGGCAGCTTTAAGAGATTACTTTAAAGGAACATCAAAAAAGGAATATGTGATTAAAGCTGGACAGATGGTATGTATTTATGACAGTGCGCTGCAAAAAGACTGGAAAAAAGAAGATGTAATCTCTGGATTATTGGATTTTGAAAGTGATGGTGCAGTGACTTTTACTGTTGCAGCTTTAGATTATAATTCATCACTAGATAATCTTTCGAAGCTTGGGGTTCTTAAGAAAGATCAGCATATAAGAGGAACTTTTGACATTACAGAACGCTATTATACTATAGATGCAACACACATAAGCAATCCCTCTAAGCTAGTTATAGGCAGTCAAAAGGAAGAGTGGGTTACAGGAAAAGACGCACTGACAGGAGAAACAGTTAAAAATATGGGTAATTATGGCGTATCAGTCTTTGTTGAAATAAAGAATCATGAGGATATGGGTATCATTCTTAATGCCAGAGGCGGTGCTTATCGAGGCGCCATTAAGTGGCATAATGGCAGAGTATTTGATAGTCCAACAGAAGAAGTATTATCCAGTAAAAAAATAGCAACCCTCGTAGGAATGGTTAAGGCTAATACCCCAAATCAATTCGTGTATATGCTTCCAAATGGATCATCTGCCCCTGTGTTATTTGGCTTCGTACCGCAGAGATTTTGGAAGTAGTGGAATAGTGTTTAGTAGCAGAAGACAGAGGTATTAGGCTAATAATACAATATAGCAAAATAAGAACGGATTACTCCGTCCTTATTTTATTGGAGAATTAATATTTAAATTATAATCAGGTGAATTAGCCCCAAAATTCTACATCAGTTGCATAGTTGCCACGAATGGCTTTTTGTACAATGGTAAAGTCGACGTGCTTTTGGTCCATTGTAAATTCGCAAGGATATTTGGCTTTGCAGCTGGAGCATTCTACATACTGCCTGGAGCCTTTTTGTTCTCGGTCATCAAATAAGAAGGGGACAGCATCCGGTACTGTATCATTACCATCGTTTTTGGCAGGCTCAATTTTATAGGAATAAACATAAGTTGATTCGTATCTAGCTATAAAATCTGTACCAGAGCATTTAGGACATTTAAGGGTTTCATCTATTTGCATTTCAATAATCCTTTCTGACTGTAGTATAAAGTATCTACTGATTAGCATGTCTAGAAAAAATCAAATTATCCTACAAATTAAAAAAATACTAGGATAGTTCATAAGACTATTTTAAAATCAGAAATTAACTAAATAAGATTGATTGGATATTAAGCTTATGATACAATACTACAAAAGGGGAGTAGTCAGCTGGTTACCAGTGCTATTGCCGTCACTACGAAGTATAATACTTCCGGTTTATGATGAAATGACAAGACCTTTACTTTAGGGTAAAGGTCTTTGGTTTAGTAAAATAGATAACCAATTTTAAAACCTTTATCCAATAGGATAAGGGTTTTTTTGTATTTCTATTGCTAAACTTTTCCTTTAAGTGTACAATAATATTGTACTATTTGGGTATAAAAGTACAATAGTGAGGCAAGCATAGCTAGATATAATTAGGAGGTGCATTATGCAACATGGCGACTCAAAGTGAAATAAAATACAATAGATTAATGGAAAAAGCAGAAGAACTTTTTATAAACTTAGGCTATAGGGCAGTTTCTATGGAGGATATTGCAGAGACTGCAGGTATAAGTAAGATGACAATCTATAAGCACTTTGCTTCAAAAGAAGACCTTTTTATAGAAGTAGTACTTTCTCTAATGAACAAAACTTATATTTTGATAGAAGAAGAAATGAGTAAGATTACGGGAATTCTAAAAAAGATAGACTATTTAATGCAGTTTAATAAGGAAACTTCAAAAAATTACTCCATTGCCTTTTACAAAGATTGTATGTCGATACCTTATGTGATGGAAAAATTAATTGAAGAAAAGTATAATTTCAGCAAAATGATGTTTGGAAACATTATAAAAGAGGGGATGGAAAAGGGGGAAATCAGAAAAGTTAATGTAGACTTTATGACAGAAATGCTCATTATGATTCTTGAAGGGATCACGGCTAAGTATTCAAAAAAGCAGTTTGAGAGCAGAGAAGAAATAGAAGGATTGGTGGAAAATTTTTATGATTTTCTAAAGTATGGCCTATTAGGGGGAGACGAGGTGAAAAAGTAATGACAAAGAATGTTTTAATGAAGGTTGAAAATATCAATAAATTTTACCAGATGGGCGAAGTAACAGTAGCTGCTAATAAGGAGGTTTCTCTTGAACTCTATGAAGGAGAGTTTATTGTCATATTGGGAGCGAGCGGTTCTGGTAAAAGTACGCTTTTAAATATTTTAGGCGGCATGGATCTGCCTACAGAAGGCAAGGTTTTTATGGCGGGCGAAGAGATCACACGTTATAACGATAGAAAACTAACGGCCTATCGCAGAGAAAAAATTGGCTTTGTTTTTCAGTTTTATAATCTGATGGCTAATTTAACCAGTAGAGAAAATGTGGAACTCGCTACAGAAATATGTAAAAATGCTTTAGATATTGATGAAGTACTGGATGCTGTGGGGCTAGAAGATAGAAAAGATCATTTTCCAGCTCAAATGAGCGGGGGAGAGCAGCAGCGTGTAGCCATAGCAAGAGCGGTGGCCAAAAATCCTGCACTGCTTCTTTGTGACGAGCCTACAGGAGCTCTTGATTTTAAAACGGGGATAAAAATCTTATCTCTCCTCAAACAAATTAATAAGAGATACAATAAGACTATTGTAATTATTACGCATAACGTACCCATCGGAGAGATGGCAGACAGGGTCATTAGGATGAGAAGTGGAGAAATTGTTGAAACAAAGATTAATAATAATCCAGTCCCTCCTGAAAGGATTGAGTGGTAATGAAGAAATTAGATGTAAGGCTATTTAGAATGATTAAAAACGCAAAAGGACAGTTTATTTCCCTTGCAGTAATGGTTGTTTTAGCACTCACGATCTATGTTTCTTTTAGTATGGTAGCAGACAATTTAAATGATTCTGTATTTCACTACTATGAAGTTACGAGCTTTGGTGATGTTTTTGTAGAGGTAGTGAGGATACCAGCATCAGCTATAGATAAGTTACATAGTATAGAAGGCGTCGAAAGAGCCCAGGGGCGCGTGAGCCAGGATGTCCCTCTTAGAGTGAAAGATCCCAATGAAAAAGTAAGAGTGCGGGTTGTTTCCCTCCCAAAAGAAGAAGGGCTTAATAGTGCTTATACGTTAGAAGGAAGAGAACTCGCTGGTAATTCAAAAGCGGCCATGGTACTGCAGCAGTTTTCAGATGCGAGAGAGATTAAACTAGGAGATACAATCATTCCATATATTGCAGGACGAGAATATCCGCTGGATGTAGTGGGTATCGTTGGGAGTCCGGAGTACATATATCTTATGGAAAATGAGCAAGCTCTGATACCAGCACCAGAAAAATTTGGAGTCATTTATGTTACGGAAGATTTTGCACAATCTATTTTAGGCTATCAGGGCAGTTATAATGAAGTTATGATTAAGATAAAGGATGAATATATTCCTCGAATAGACAGAGTGGTAGATGAAATAGAAGATACCTTAGATCGCTATGGGGTAAGACGGACAATTAAAAGAGAAGATCATCTCAGTCATAGTATGATGATGCAGGAAATAGAATCACTAGAAGTGATGGCAACTGCGATTACCTTATTATTTTTAATTGTAGCAGCAGTTATTATTAATGTCATGCTCTCTAGAATTGTTAAAAATGATAGAATGTCAATAGGGGTCATGAAAGCACTAGGTTATAATAATTTCAGCATATTAGCGCATTATACAAAATTTTCAGTTATGATCGGGCTTGTAGGGTCTATTATAGGAATCTTACTTAGCATACCTTTAGCAGATGCTTTTACTAATTTATATATCCTCTATATGAATATTCCTATGTTTGAGATGAAAGTGTATACGATCTATTTTGTATATGGTATTCTTTTAACCAGCATATTTTGTGTATTATCTGGACTTATGGGTGCTAGAAGTGTTCTCAAGATACTTCCTGCTGATTCTATGAGACCAGAAGCGCCTAAAGCTGGAGGGAGAATCTGGCTCGAACAAATTAAGATTATCTGGAATAATATTTCCTTTAGTGGCAAGATGGTGATACGTAATATACTTAGAAATAAAAGAAGAGCTGTATTTTTGATGTTGGGAATTGCACTAACCTATAGTATCACTATGATCCCTGTTTTTATGTCCTCGGTTTGGCCTAATCTTTTTGAGTTACACTATGGGGAATTTCAAACCATGGAGTATAATATTGATTTTGCAGGTGGGATGAATCATAATGCCATAAGAGAACTGTCTCAAATCATTGAGATTGATCATATAGAACCTAAGACGGAGATTCCATTAGAACTTAGGAATGGATGGAAGAAAAAAGTTGTAAGTGTTATTGGGATCTCACAGAATACGGACTTCTATCATTTTAAGAGCCCGGCTGGTTATCCTATAGATTTGCCAAGTAATGGCATGATTCTTTCAGAAAATCTAGCGAAGTCCCTAAGTATAGAAGTGGGAGATGAAATCATCATCAAAAACTTTCTTCCGGATAAGGAAGATAAACCTATTCTTGTAAAAGGGATTACTAAGCAATACTTAGGCTCTAATGCCTATATAGATATAGAGGCTATGGGTGACTTATTAGGAGAAAAAGGCATGATTACTGGGGCTATGATAAATTCTAGGGATGAGGTCGTTACTAAGCTTCAGAACGTGAAAAATATTAGACAAGTACAATCCGTAATAGATATGAAAAACAGCTTTCTGGAGTTTATGGATATGATGATAGTCTCGGTAGGTGTATTCATGTTATTTGGCGCTATTTTAGGATTTGCAATCGTCTATAATGTAACCATTATTAGTATCAGTGAAAGAACTATGGAATTTTCTTCGCTTCGGGTAATGGGTTTTGATAAAAAAGAGATCTATAAAATGATCACTAAAGAAAACAGTATTATGGCAGTATTTGGAATGCTTCTAGGTATGCCTTTAGGCTATGGAATGTGTCTGGGGCTTGTAGCGTCTTTATCGACAGATCTATACACTATTCCACTTGTTATGGAGCCGATTAGTTATGTGATAACAGCTTTAGCGACGATGTTTTTTGTGACCATAGCACAACTTGCGACGATTAGAAAGATTTATCGCCTGAATTTTATGGAGGCATTAAAAAATAGAATTTCTTAATCACAATTATGAATAAGGGATGTGAATAAAGTGAAGAAAAAAGTAATAGGAATTGTTTTGGTTGGAGTAGCTATTTTGGGTACGGCAGGATTTTTAATGACAAATAAAAGTCAATCGGTAGAAGTAGAAACTATAGCTGTACAAAAAGGTAATATTAGTGAGTATGTAGAAGAATTAGGACTTGTAGTATCAGAAAATAAGGGAAGTGTTTTTGCACCAACTGCGGGTAAAGTAACGGCAGTTATGAAAGATGTTGGGGACTTCGTAGATCAAGGCGAGGTCTTAGTCAAGATAGACGGCCAGCAGCTTTCAAGACAAATCATGGAACTAGAAGCTCAGAAATCTGCCTTGATGGCACAATATAATGAGGCAGTTAAACCCATAGACAGAAAAGAAATTGAAAAATTAGAATTACAGCTTAATACGCAGAAAAAGAGAGTAGAAGAGGCCAGAAGACAAAATGAGGTTAATAAGACACTTTATGAGGCAGAGGCTATCAGTTATGAAGAATACCATGTTACACTGACTATGCTTCAAGAAGCTGAGGCGCAGCTTGAAGCAATCAATTTGGATTTAGATCTTATTAAAAAACCCGTATCTGAAAACATTATTAATAGCTACAATGCACAGCTTAAGCAATTGGATATTCAGATGGAAAAGTTAAGGAGCCAAGGTGAAGATTATGTGGTAACTGCACCTTTAAAAGGAACGGTTATGTCAAAATTTGTGGAAGCAGGCGCTTATGTGCAGCCAGGTACTCAGGTAATGGAGATTGCAGATGGAGAAGCGTTATATATTGAGAGTGATGTACTTGTAGCTGAGATTGCCAAGATCAAGATAGGCACAGCCGTGGAGATTTCTCATAAAGATTTGGGCATTGAGGCGGTAAAGGGAACGGTTAAAAAAATATATCCCCAAGCTTTTAGCAAAGTGTCAGATTTAGGGGTTGAGCAAAAAAGAATCAAAGTAGCAATAGACTTAGATGAAAAGATAGAGGGACTTCGCCCAGGTTATGATCTGGATCTTAAAATCATCATTAATCAAAAAGAAAATGTGTTATTGATTCCAGAAAATACAGTGTTTGAAAAAAATGGGAAGCACTATGTTTTTGTCAGTGAAAACAATATAGCCCTCATAAAAGAAATTCAAAAAGGTATAGAAAGCAAAAGACAAATTGAGGTTGTTTCAGGCCTTCATGAGAGTGACTTGGTTATTGTTTCTCCAGATGATAAACTAGAAGAAGGTATAGTGCTCAAAAGTGATGTACCAACTAAGTCTTAGGTTTAGGGGAAATAGTATTGATTATTGGAAGATAAGGGGTGAAAGAAATGAAAAGTTATTTAAAAAAAATAGTAGCAATAGGGCTGACGCTTTTTGTTCTTGGCAGCAACTTCATTTATGCAGCCGATGAGAAGCAGGTCATAACCCGTGAGGAGGCTGTTAAGGCAGCTTTTACTTATAGTAATCATCTTTCACTTAATGCTAAGGAGAAAGAGCTACTTAGAGAAAGACTAAAGGCCAATCAAAATAATGCTTATGAGATTTATCAAAGCATCTACTTAGAAAAAGCCAAAAATGAAAATCAGGCTGAAGTTCTAAAGGATCAGATTACTTATGATATTACAAATCGCTATAATACAATCGTTAGTCTTAAAGAGGAGCTGCTCCATTTAGATCATACTATTTTGCTTAAAACCAGAGAATTAGAGCAGGTGAGAGCTAAAAAAGAAGTAGGATTTGTGAGTGCTATTCAATATGATACTATAAAGCTTGAACTTGAGGAACTAAAGAACAGTAAAGCATCTCAGATTGAATTTCTTAGTAATGAAGAAAGTTATTTTAAGCTTATTACAGGTAAAGACTTGGCTCAGTACACTTTAGAGGATAAACTTGCGTTTGAGATTTTTCGTGTTCCGGGAAATGTAGAGCGTTACATAGATACAACGATAACCACTTATCTTAAATATGATAAGGATCTTGCGCAATTTGCAAAAGATCATGTGCTTATAGCCGGAGGCCAGCCGATTTTTTATGCGGATTATTTAGATAAACAATATGCTGCGGATAAAAATCTGTCTGCTTTAGAGGATGCTAGAAAAGCGATGAAAGATATGCTCATGAATAATTATTCTTCGCTTATTGGCTTAGAAGAGCAGATTGGGATACTAGAAACAAAACTTAAATTACTTCAAAAACAGGCTGATATTGCTAAGGTACAGTATGAAGTGGGCAGAATGACGGCTTTAGCCTATCAAAAGCAACTGCTTGGTATAGAGGCGGTTGAAATGAACTTGCGCAAACTTATTACGCAGTATAATCAACTTAAACAAGTTATAGAGAAGCCATGGGTAGCTATTATTTCTAAAGCCTAGCATCATAAGTATTAAAGATGTATGCAGCACCTCCTAAGATCATTTAGTCTTAGGGGGTGCTTTAGCTTGAAATAATAAGAATGTTAAGAGAAAGTCGGCAAGGGCAGTATTGAATAGGCTTCAAAATAGGAGTAGAATTTAAGTGTTCTAAAGTGTGTGAAAACGGGGGACTAACTTAAATGCGTATGTATTATAAATATATGAGGAAATATGGTGTTGTTTTTATTATAGGTATCTTATGTTTAACAGCGGAAGCGTTGTGTGATTTATTACAGCCAACTATTATGGCAAAAATAGTGGATATTGGAGTAAAAGAGAAAAATGGAGAATATGTTATACAGCAAGGTTTGAAAATGTTAGGGATAGCATCGATGGGAGCGGTATTTGCCTGTATCAGAGCAACTCTAGCAAGTCATGTTTCTCATCGTATAGGGTGTGAACTGAGATTTGATTTATTTAAAAAGATACAAGAATTCGCCTTTATAAACAAAGATACCTTTGGGGACGCTTCTTTAATAACGCGGTTGACAAATGATGTAACACAAGTACAAAACTTTATTAATGGTCTCATGAGGATTTTTGTTAAAGCCCCTATTTTATGTATAGGGAGTATTATTATGGCAGTATCTTTAAGTCCTAAAATGTCACTGGTGTTACTTATTATTGTGCCGATTATAGTCTGGCTTATAGTGATTAATTTGAGTATGGGGTATCCTTATTTTGTTAAGATACAAAAGGCACTGGATCAAATTAATACTGTTATGAGAGAATACTTAGCTGGTGTCAGAGTAGTTAAAGCATTTAATCGATTTGATTACGAAGTAGAACGTTTCGAGAAAAAGAATGTATACTTAAGTAACATTAATATGAGAGCAGCTAAAAGGATGGCGATATTTGCACCAGTTATACAGCTTACAATTAATATAGGCATAGTTATCATACTTTGGCTTGGCGGTACGGCGGTACAAAGTGGTAGTATCAAGGTAGGAGAAATTATTGCTTTTATTAATTACATGACTCAAATTCTTTTTTCACTTTCAATGATTACTCATGTTTTTATGAGCTTTGTAAGAGCTAAAGCATCAAGTGAACGCATTCAACAAGTATTTAAAGAAGAAAATGAAAAAAGTTTCTACAAGCTGACTGATGAAGGAAATGAAGCATTTCAAAGCACCGCTCAGAAAGGAAGTGTTGTATTTGATAAAGTTTGGTTTTCATATCATCATACTTTGGAAAGTCCTGTGCTTAAGTACATCGATTTTAAATGTAATAAAGGGGAAATAGTAGGTGTTATTGGCGCTACAGGGGCAGGTAAAAGTACACTTATCAATCTGATACCGGGTTTTTATTATCCTACATCAGGTGCTGTAAAAGTAAATGGGGTAGATATTAAAACGATTAATCCTAAATATTTAAGAGAAAAAATAGCTGTTGTTCCTCAGAAAACAATACTTTTTACAGGAACTATTGAAGAAAACATCAGATGGGGAAAAGCTAAGGCTACGATGGAGGAAATAAAAGAAGCCGCATCTATTGCGCAAGCCCATGAATTTATCGCAGGTTTTCCGGAAGGCTATGAAACGCAGCTTGGTCAAGGAGGTGTTAATCTTTCAGGAGGACAAAAACAACGTATTGCAATAGCCAGAGCACTTATTAAAAAGCCAGAGATACTTATCTTAGATGATTGTACCAGTGCTGTAGATTTAAAAACAGAAGCAAAAATCAGATCTGGATTAAGACAATATATGCAAGAGGTGACGTCGTTTATTATTACACAAAGAATATCTTCTATAATGGATGCCGATAAAATTATTGTGCTGAACCATGGAGAAATAGTAGGCAACGGAAAGCATGAGGTGCTTTTAAATAACTGTAAAGTTTATAGGGAAATTCTAAGCTCACAGCGCGATAAGGAGGCGATGTAGTGGGAGAGCAAAAAAAACATAGAGAAGATGCTTCACTACATAAAGGGATTCCGAATATAGCTGGATTTGGAAGATCGGGTGGTGGGCCTGGTGGGCGTTTTATGCGTACAGTGGTTAAGCCCAAAGATTTTAAAGGAGTAATGAAGCGACTTTGGCTTTATTTTAAAACGGCGTACAAGGAACTTATAGGCATAGGTGTGGCAGTTGTATTAGGCTCAGCCATGACACTTACGGTACCTTTTCTTATAGGGAAAGCTATTGATCTATTATCTGTAACAGATACGGCAATAAATTTATATTTACTAAGAATGGTCGTATTCCTATTATTAATAGTCTATAGTATAGACAGTATGACGAGCTTATTGCAAGGATGGATTATGGCAGGTATCTCAAGGCGGATTGTCACGAAGTTAAGGGAAAATCTTTTTTTGAAACTGCAGAAGCTCCCAATAGCTTTTTTTGATACACATACCCATGGAGAAATGATGAGCAGGTTGACGAATGATATAGAAAATGTAAGTACAACTATTTCACAGTCGATTGCACAGCTTATAGCAGGGGGGTTAACGATTTTAGGCGCCTTTGGTATGATGGTATTTCTAAGTCCACTTCTCACGCTTGCAAGTATTTTTACAGTTCCTTTGGTGTTTTTACTCTCAAGAACTATAGCATCCAAAACAAGAGTTTATTTTAAAACACAACAGGCTGAGCTTGGGAGGCTTAATGGCTATATAGAAGAAACGATTACGGGCATGCATATTATAAGAGCATTTAATCATGAGAAGCAAGTGATAGAAAATTTTAGCACAATTAACCAGCAGCTATTTAAAGCTGGACTACAGGCACAGATTTTGTCCGGGTTTTTGATGCCACTTATGAATGTCATTAACAATCTTGGCTTTGTAGCGGTCGCTGGGGTAGGTGGGATGCTTGCGGTAAATAATATAATTTCTGTAGGCGTGATTGCAAGTTTTTTAAGCTATTCTAGGCAATTTGCAAGGCCTCTTAATGAACTGGCAAATGTCTTTAACACTTTGCAGTCAGCAATGGCTGGAGCAGAGCGTATATTCGAAGTTTTAGATGAAAAAGAAGAAACTGAAGATAAAGATGAAGGGATAGTACTCAACTTTCCAAAAGGAGATGTCGTGTTTAAAAATGTTTCTTTTGGGTATAGAAAAGATGTAGAAGTATTAAAAAAGATATCCTTTGAAGCAAAAGCTGGCAGCAGTACTGCACTCGTGGGTGCAACAGGATCAGGTAAAACGACAATCGTTAACCTTCTGTCTAGATTCTATGATACAGATCAAGGAGAGATTCTAATAGATGGGCATAATATTAAAGACTATACAAGAAGTAGTTTGAGGAGATGTTTTGGAATTGTACTTCAAGATACGTATCTGTTTACGGCAAGCATAAAAGAAAATATTAGATATGGTAATCTGATGGCATCGGATAAAGAAGTTGTGCGTGCTGCTAAAATGGCAAATGCGGATTTTTTTATTAAGCAGCTCCCAAGAGGATACGAAACAGTCCTTGCTGAAGGGGGCAATAATCTAAGTGAAGGACAGAAACAGCTTTTGGCGATAGCAAGAGCTATTCTTGCGGATCCTGCCATTTTAATATTAGATGAAGCGACGAGCAGTGTAGATACAAGGACAGAAATTCAAATACAAGAAGCCCTGCTAAAACTTATGCAAGGACGTACCAGTTTTATTATTGCACATAGACTGAGTACGATAAGAGATGTTGATAAGATCATGGTGATGGATCAGGGAGAAATTGTTGAATCGGGAAGCCACAATGAACTAGTGATGAAAAAGGGAAGCTATTACAATCTGTATCAAAGGCAATACTCTATTAGTTTAATAAAAAGTGAAATTAAAAGGGTCGATTATTAAAACTATAAGCATTTACTTGTCATAAATACGAAATAGGCGTATAATAAGCTTTAGATAATACTAAAGGAAAAGGTCGATAGATTATGAGAGAAATATCAAACCCAGAGGAAATCGTGGAAGTATGCAAGGCTTTAGGATCTACAGTTCGGATGAATTTAGTCAGAATCCTTTCTAAGAATAAACAGATGAATCTTAATGAATTAGCAAGTAAATTGAATATTACTAATGGGGCTATGACACAACATATGAAGATACTTGTTGATGCAGGACTTATTGATGTGGCACTCATGTCAGGCAAACGAGGATCTCAGAAAATATGTCATTTAAAAGAAAACAGGTTTATTATAGATTTTCTTGCAGATGCAGTGAGAGATAGTATGTATCAAGTTGAGATTCCTGTTGGAAGCTATACAAATTACAGTATTTATCCTACCTGTGGTCTTTCTACTAAGAATTCTATTATAGGCGAAGTAGATGATCCAAGGTACTTTGATGCACCAGAAAGAAGTGATGCGAGTATTATTTGGCTTGGCAAAGGATTTGTAGAATATAGAATTCCTAACTATTTAAAATCAAATCAAAAACTTACAGAAATACAAATCTCACTTGAAATTTCTTCGGAAGCGCCAGGTTATTGTGAAGAGTGGCCAAGTGATGTCTATTTTTATCTTAACGAAGTCGGCCTAGGCTATTGGACGAGCCCGGGGGATTTTGGAACCATTCAAGGGATTTATACACCTTCTTGGTGGTCTCCTAATTGGAATCAGCATGGGCTTTTAAAGTTGTTGTCTATTAATAAGGAAGGTTCATTTATTGATGGCAGGAAAATCTCAGACATGTGCATTGATGTATTAGATCTAAATTATAAAAGTGATATTATATTAAAAATAGCTGTACCAAATGATGCTGAAAATGTAGGCGGTCTTACTATTTTTGGTAAAGGTTTTGGTAATTACAATCAGCATATTAATGCTAGAATGATTTTTGAATAGAAAAGCATTTCTTATTAAGAAGCAACTTAATAAGAAATGCTTTTTTTATTGTCTAAAAACTATGAGGCATGCATGAGCACTCTAAAAATAACAAGAATTTAATAGATTTAGAAAAATGCAAATTAAATTAAGTTCTTATGCGTTTTTAATAATAAACGCAAAGTGTAGCGCGTAAACGAAGTAAATATAAATTTATAGAAGTATATAATGGTTGCACTATTGTTTATGAAACTATAAAGGTAATTATGAAAAAATGGATAAAAAATAATATTTATTATAGAAATAGTTGTTGACTTATTATAATTTTCGTTTATAATATGAAATATAAAAGGTTTATAAAAAAATATAATGGTTTAGAAAAAAGTAAAGTAAATAGAGAGTGGTATGATTTATATCCTTGAGGTGAAATGGTATAGTTATTGCTAAAATGAAACAGAAAGGAAGACGGAGATGAAAAAAGCTAATATGTTGCTTGATAAAGAATTTGTAATAGGCAAGATCGATAACAGAATTTATGGTTCTTTTATAGAACATCTAGGCCGAGCAGTATATAATGGAATATACGAACCAGGGCATGCATCAGCAGATGAAGATGGTTTTCGTCAAGATGTTATGGACTTGGTAAAGGCACTAAAAGTACCTATTATACGTTACCCAGGAGGCAATTTTGTATCAGGTTATAACTGGGAGGATGGTATTGGACCTTTAGAACTAAGACCCAAGAAGCTTGATCTTGCATGGCGGACGCTTGAGACGAATGAAATAGGTATCAATGAATTTGCAAAATGGAGTAAAAAAGTTGATGCCGAAGTAATGATGGCTGTTAATCTAGGAACAAGAGGTATAGCAGAAGCTTGTAATCTTCTTGAATATTGTAATCATCCACAAGGTACATATTATAGTGATTTACGTATTAAACATGGCTATCTGGAGCCTTATAAAATTAAAACATGGTGTTTGGGCAATGAGATGGATGGGCCTTGGCAAATAGGTCATAAAACACCTATGGAATACGGTAGGCTTGCACTCGAGACTGGAAAAGCTATGAAGCTTATCGATCCAACCATTGAACTGGTATCCTGCGGAAGTTCTAATACTGCAATGCCGACTTTTCCGGAGTGGGAGGCTACAACGCTTGAACATACTTATGATGTGGCTGATTTTATATCGCTTCATCAATACTATGGGAATAGAGACAATGATACCTCTAATTTCTTAGCTCTATCAATGGATATGGATAACTTTATTCAAACTGTTATTTCAACTTGTGACTATGTTAAAGCTAAGAAGCGCAGTAAAAAAACAATCAATCTTAGCTTCGATGAATGGAATGTATGGTTCCATTCCAATGCGTCAGATGATGATACAATGAAAAATAATCCTTGGCAAAAAGCACCTGCATTACTAGAGGATGCCTATACATTTGAAGATGCACTTTTAGTAGGTTGTATGCTGATAACTTTTATCAAACACGCAGATCGCGTGAAGATGGCTTGTCTTGCACAGCTTGTTAATGTGATTGCACCTATTATGACAGAAAATAATGGGGGGGCTTGGAAGCAAACAATATTCTATCCTTATCTTCATGCATCCTTATATGGCAGAGGTATTGCACTTAATCCTATTATTACAACACCTAAGTACGATGCAAAAGATTTTACAGATGTACCGTACCTTGAAGCTACTGCAGTGTATAACGAAGAAAATCAGGAAGTTACTATTTTTGCTGTAAATAGAGATTTAGAAGAGGATATGCTCCTCGCATGTGATTTTAGAAGTTTTAAAGATTATGAGTTAATTGAACACTTAGTTCTAGCGTGTAATGACCTTAAGGCTTACAATACATTAGAGAATCAACCTGTTATTCCAAGTAATAAAGGAAGGTCTAAAGTGGATCATGGAAGATTAGAGACAGTACTTGGTAAAGCCTCATGGAATGTTATACGACTTGGAACTCAAAAAAAATAGGGAGGGTATAAAATATGAAAAGAATGGCAGCAAAACTCGCAAGTATTTTACTCGCAGGAACGATGTTAGTAGGTTGTGGAGGAGGAGGTAATACGCCTAGTTCTGAGACGGCTAAAGAAACTAAAACACCATCAGCTACAGAAAAAACTGCACCATCAGCAGATGCAACACCAGTTGAATTATGGACATTCCAGGAAATACATACAACTTTTTATGATGAACTAGTAAGCGTTTGGAATGAACAAAACCCAGATAGACAAATTGACCTTAATTTTACAGTGCTTCCATATGATGATATGCATAGTAAACTGCTTATAGCACTTCAATCAGGAGTGGGGGCTCCGGATATTGCGGATATAGAGATTGGTAAATTCGCAAACTACCTTAAAGGAGAACCACAATTACTGCCTCTTAATGATGTAGTAGAGCCAGAGCTTGGTAATATCGTAAAATCTCGTGTAGAAATTTATGGCAAAGATGATAAGTACTATGGAATCTGCTTCCATATTGGTGCATCTGTAACCTACTATAATAAAGAAATTTTAGATCAAGCAGGTGTTAAAGTAGAAGATATTGTAACATGGGAAGATTTTAGAGCAGCAGGCAAAAAAGTATTGGATGCAACAGGAGCACCAATGGCAACTATGGAAACATCAGACCCATGGTCTTTCTGGCCAATGCTTGCTTCACAAGGCGGAGACTTACTTAAACCAGATGGTTCACCTAATGTAGATTCACCCGAATTTATTAAAGCTATTACATTCGTTCAAGAAATGATCAAAGAAGGAACAATAGCTATAACACCTGGTGCATTCCATCATGCAGAAGAATACTATGGCTTTATGAATAACGGTGGGGCAGCTTCAGTAAGTATGCCACTTTGGTATATGGGAAGATTTACAGAATATATGCCAGACCTCAATCAAAAAATGGTTATCGCACCAAACCCGGTATGGGAAAAAGGACAGCCTCGTTCTGTAGGTTTAGGCGGAACAGGTACAGCGGTTACAAATCAAGCAAAAGATCCACAGCTTGCAAAAGATTTCTTAGCATTTGCAAAACTATCAAAAGAGGCAAATATTAAAATGTGGACTTTCTTAGGATTTGATCCTATTAGAACAGAAGTATGGGATGAACCAGAAGTTTTAGCACCTAATAAGTTTACAGAGTACTTCTTAAACAGCCCATTTGATGTGCTTGCACAAATCAAAGATGAAATACCAGCTATCGTTACAGGAGAAAACCTTCCAAAAGTTATGGATGCTCTTAAGACCACTACATTATTTAGAGCTTTTGAAGAGTTAGAAGATCCTGCAGCACTTGTAGCTGATGAACAAAGCAAACTCAACTAATTTATACTAATAAATAGTAATATAGCACCACAAGCAGCGAATAAGCTGCGTAGGGTGCTATATTATTACATAGTCAAAAGTAGAATTTATAAAGTAGAATTTACATAGTATTTTGTAAGTTGCAGAAAGGAGAGAAACAATGGATATTGATAATAAAAGCATGACTAGTGCTGTTACTAATAAAAAAACAGTTAGCCCTAGAAAAGGTATTAAAGCTTTTTTATATTCCCAAACAGCAGCACCTTATGTATTTATATCACCTTTTATTATTATTTTTATAGTCTTTTTTATATATCCTGTTATTTCAACGATCACGATGAGTTTTCAAACTGTTTTGCCAGGAAAACTAGAATTTATAGGTTTTGAAAATTATAAAAATCTTTTAAATCCTACGTTTTTTAAGGCGATAAGAAACAGCATGATGTATACCGTATTAACACTTGCACTACTTATTCCAATACCAATGATTTTAGCTTGCTTTTTAAATAGTAAAAATATGATTGGGAGAAACTTTTTTAGATCCACATTATTTATCCCGGCACTGACCTCAGCGGTTGTTGCAACGACAATCTTTAGACTGATATTTGGTGAGCTTCCTGGTTCTTTAATGAACCAAATTATTGGGGTATTTGGCTTTACACCTATTAAGTGGTTAAAAATGCAAACTACTTCTTTTGCAGCTTTGTTAATTTTAGCTTGCTGGAGGTGGACTGGGGTAAATATCTTATACTTTTTATCAGGTCTGCAAAACATCCCGCAAGAAGTTAATGAGTCAGCATCACTTGATGGGGCAACTACTATACAAAAGTTCTTATATATTACGATGCCAATGCTTAGACCGATTACGATATATGTTTTAACAATTAGTATTTATGCAGGTATGGCAATGTTTACAGAAAGCTATATGCTTTTTGGAAGCAATAAGTCACCTAATGATATGGGTCTTACTATTATAGGTTACTTATATAGACAAGGCTGGGAGCAAAACAATATAGGGTTTGGATGTGCTATTGGGATAGTCCTTCTTTTATTCGCTCTAGTACTTAACTTTGCACAACTTAAAATCTTTGGCTTATTTAGGAAGGAGGATTAGGACGATGGGTAAAAAACAAAAAGAAATAGCAGAAAAAATAAAGATAACACCTCATGCCATCTTACTCTTGATCCTATTTATAGTAATAGCATTAGTCGTGTTATTCCCGATATTTTGTATCACTCTTGCATCTTTTAAGCCCTCAAAAGAGCTCTTAAGATTTGGATTAAATATAAAAATTGAGCCAGAAGTAATGTCACTAAATAACTTTATCTTTTTATTTACCGGTAAAAATAGCTATTTTATGTGGTTCAAAAACAGTATAGTCATTACAGCAGTTCAGGCTTCACTTACACTTATAGTAAGTGCAGTAGTAGGTTATGGTTTTGCAATGTACGATTTTAAGTATAAAAACCAACTCTTTATGTGTGTTATTTTAATCATGATGATTCCCATGGAAATCATTATGCTTCCGCTTTATAAACAAATGATAGGTATGAAACTTATTGATACTATTTGGGGGATCATTCTGCCTTTTGTAGCATCTCCGGCTCCAATATTTTTCTTTAGACAATATCTAAGCGGTATTCCAAGAGAACTTATGGAGGCGGGCAGGATTGATGGATGCTCAGAATATGGGATATTTGGAAGGATTATTTTGCCGCTTATGGCACCTTCTTTTGCTGCCATGGGCATATTTGTAGGCATGAGTAGCTGGAATGGCTTTTTGTGGCCATTAATTGTACTAAGAAGTCAGCAGAAATTTACGCTTCCAATAGGTCTTGCAACACTTATTACACCATATGGCAATAATTATGATGTGCTTATAGCAGGATCTGTAATGGCCATTCTTCCTATACTCGTTGTATTCTTATTCTTCCAACAATACTTTATTGAAGGTATGACAGCAGGTGGGGTAAAGGGTTAAATGATGATTTTGAAGGGGATTGATTAAGGCATCTTATAAGGCGGCGCTTTATAGGGTGCTTTTTTTAATCTAAAGAACGTCTTTGGCAGAGATAATAGGATAAAAAGGAAGTTTATCAATGATGAAAAAAAAAGAATATAAGATGATAATGTGTATCATTTTGCTTGCGGGCGTATTAGTATGCAGCATACTTTATAAAAAAATAAGATTTGAATGGAAGGAAATTGATACGATGAAATATGAAAAACAAGGCAGCTTTGAGGTCGAAGAGAAAAGTGTTCAAACAAAATATCCAAACCCGTTTATTGAGCAGAGAGCTGACCCTCAAATCTATAAACATACAGACGGATATTATTATTTCACTGCCTCTGTTCCGGAGTATGACAGGATTATACTAAGAAGAGCAAAACGGATAATAGATCTTCCAAATGCAGAAGAAATAGTGATTTGGACCAAGCATAAGAAAGGCGAAATGAGCGAACATATTTGGGCTCCGGAGCTTCATTTTATACACGGTAAATGGTATATCTACTTTGCAGCAGGAAAAGCTGAAGATATCTGGGCGATAAGACCTTATGTACTGGAATGCGAAGCGGATAATCCATTAGATGGTACTTGGACCGAGAAAGGCCGGATAGATGTGGGCGTTGAGAGCTTTTCACTGGATGCGACTACATTTGAACATAAAGGGATCGATTATCTCGTTTGGGCACAAAAAGATGAAGCAAATTATTCCAACCTCTATATCGCAAAATTGAAAAATCCTTGGACAATAGAAGGGACGCCTGTTATGCTGACTACGCCTGAATATGATTGGGAAAAAGTAAGACATCCTGTAAATGAAGGACCTGCGGTGATTAAGAGAAATAATAAAATTTTTATGACTTATTCGGCTGCCGGGACAGGAAAAGAATACTGTATTGGGCTTTTGGTAGCAGATGAGAAAAGTGACTTATTAGATCAAGCATCCTGGCAAAAATCCTCTTATCCTATACTGCAAAGCTCTGATTTAGATGGCGAGTTTGGACCTGGGCATAATTCTTTTACAGTCTCAGAAGAAGGAGAAGATTTGCTTGTGTATCATGCAAGACCTTATGAAGGTCTGATTGCAAACAACGCACTTTCCGATCCTAATAGGCATACGCGTATCAGACGCATCTATTGGAATGAAGATGGATCGCCGAATCTGAAAGTGAAAGATGAAGAGGCATTAAATCTAGCCAATCAGGAAGTTGCAGCTGTTATTAACGTTAAAAATTAGTTAACTTGGGGGGGACCTATGAAGAGGAAAGTGAGTTTAAGCTTTAAAAAACACCATTTTGTAGGAATAGGCGCGTTCTTTGAAAAGAGTAAGTTGCTTTATCAGCTTGTGGGGCTGTTCTTAATATTAAGTATTACACCATGTTTGATAGTAACTTCCCTTACAAAATCTAAAGCAAACACTTCAGTTCAGGCCTCTTTGACAGGATATTCTCAAAAAATTGTCGATCAGCTTACCTATAATTTGAATTATTATCTGGAAGTAACGACATTTTCAGCAGCATCTTTTACGAATCATAAAGAAGTTCAGAGCTATTTTGTCAATATGAATGTGCTTAAAGGTCTAGAGAAAAAAGTATTCGAAAAAGATACACTGCCAGCTTTACTCGCTGAGATAACTTCTAAAGATAATTCAATAGATGGACTATATATCTTAAGCAACGATAAGCTTATTTTCAAAAAAAAGCTCATGGGAAGCGATTTTCATTCCAGTACACTGCTTACCTATCTGGAAAGTGGTGCGTTTAGAGCTTCAGAAACCTATAAGCAGATTTTATCTAAGGACTTAGCAAGTAATACGTGGTTTTATCTAGGGATTGAGACAGATACGAATCAAAAAGATAATGCAAATGGTATTTACATGGCCCGGAAAATATCAAGCACCAATAATACCATTAGTATTTTTAAGTTGAATGCTAAACATTATCAGAACTTTATAGATCTAGCCAGTGTTCATGAGGACATTCCTATTATGGTACTGGATCACGACAATACAGTTATACTATCAAATAATAATGATTTAATAGGACTGAATCTTAAAAATATTAATCAAAAACATCTTGAAAGAATCAGTAATTCTTCTAAAGCTTTTGGAACATTTACTGACAAAGAGGGACTATTTAGCTATTCGGTCCTTGCAAATGGGTGGAAGGTAGTAAGTGAGGCCCCGCTACATATATTGATGAAAGATATAAACAAGGTATGGGGGCAGATAGCCGTCATTATTGTGATAAGCCTTTTTATTATTCTGCTAGTGAGCATAGGAATGGGAAGAAAAATAGCTGTTCCTCTTTCTAAGATGACTGGACTCATGGCACAAATTCAGGAAGGTAATTTGGATATAGAAGAAGCATTAAGAAAAAATGTTGTAGCCACTAACCTAGAGATGAAACTACTTGTAACAGGCTTTTTAAATATGATTACCTCACTTAAAGCACTGATTATGAATGCAAAAAGTGCTTCAGTATCAGTAGAAGAGAATATGGGTATGCTTAGCCAAGTTGCTATGGACACATCGATTTCAGCCCAAGAAGTAGAACAGGCTATAGAAAGCATAGCAAAAGGCGCACAGGGACAGAGTAAAGAAATAGAAAGTGCTCTTGGAGTTGTTGAATCGCTATCTAGACATATTAATAAGGTAACGGTTATGGTAAATGAAGTTCAGGAAGCTTCTAAAAGTTCAAAAGCGATGAGCCATTCGACTAAAAACCACTTAAAAAAATTAGAAGATCAAACGAAGGATAGCATCGTCATAACTGATGCTATTAGGCAACAGGTTGAAGAATTAGGAAGTGAAGTAAGCGGTATAAGCCGCATACTAGCGCTTATTAAAGGAATTAATGATCAGACGAATTTATTATCATTAAATGCTGCGATTGAAGCAGCTAGAGCAGGAGAATCAGGCCGGGGGTTTGCAGTTGTAGCTGATGAAGTGAGAAAGCTCTCTTACCAGACAGAGGATGCCATACTTGCCATAGATCAGATGATCAAGGGGATTCAGTACAAAAAGAAGTCTACACTTGATGAGCTTGAAAAAGCAAACAAGGTTTATAGTAATCAGATTCCTATCGTTAAATCAGCAAAAGATACGTTTTCGCATATTGATCAGCAGATGAATAGTGTGAATCTGCAAATTGATCATACAACAGCAATCCTTCAGGAAATAACCGTACAAAAAGAGGAAGTCGTTGAAAAGATGGGTGAGATTTCACAGATTGTTACGCATTCAGCCGGAGTAAGTGAAGAAGTAAGTGCTGAGAGTGTCCAGCAGTCGTATAATGCTCAGAAAATAAATGTAATGGCGAATAAGCTTCTAGAAAGCATAAGTGATCTTAAAGTAGCCTATTCAAAATTTGAATAGAGTTTACTTTTAAATAGAAATGATTACCAATATTTACATTAGAAATGGAGAACTAAAAATGAATCAATCAGATAAGCTAAAATTTCTTTATCCAGAAGAAAACTACGGGATAGAAATAGATTTTGATAAAAAAGAAACAAAGATTAGTGAAACCTTTATAGGGGTTTTCTTTGAAGACATTAACTATGGAGCAGATGGCGGACTCTATGCAGAACTTATTCAAAACCGCTCCTTTGAATTTGGCAGTTTTAAAGAAAGTTTTTCTAAATTTGACGACTACCTATATGGCTGGGAGGTTTTCGAGAAAGATAACAAACAGTTTAAAATAGAGAGAAAAAATGAGCAGCCTATTCATCCGAATAACCCCAACTATTTAGAAATAACACTGGGTGAAATGAGTCATGGCAGTAGCCTAAGCAATACAGGATTTGGTGGGATTGCCCTTAGAAAAAATGAAAACTACAACTTTTCCATTTTTCTAAGGAATAAAGACTACAATGGGAAATTACATATTTTATTACAGGGACAAAATGGGACTCGTTATGCCAAAGTTACAATAGAGAGTAAAAACGTTGATGATACATGGAAAAAATATGAGACTGTTCTAAATTCAGAGGAAGATGATTCTTTTGCTAAGCTAAGTTTAATTTTTGAAGGAGAAGGAACCCTGAACTTAGACATGATTTCCTTATTTCCCCAAAGTACGTGGGCAAACAGGAAGAACGGACTGAGACGGGATCTTGTCCAAATGCTGAAAGATCTAAATCCAAAGTTCATGCGTTTTCCAGGAGGATGTATTGTAGAAGGAAAGTATCTGTCAAATGCTTATAACTGGAAAGATACTATTGGACCAGTAGAATATCGAAAAACGAACTGGAACAGATGGGAAGAATGGCAGAATGCCCCATATAATCAGACCTATGGGCTTGGGTTTTATGAATACTTCCAACTCTCAGAAGATATAGGTGCTAGCCCCCTTCCTATTATAAACTGTGGCATGAGCTGCCAGTTTCAAGGCAAGGAAGTAGCAGATGATGTCGAACCTTTTATCCAAGATGCATTAGACCTGATAGAATACGCCAATGGTGATGAAACAACGATATGGGGATCAAAAAGAATTGAGGCTGGACACAAGGAACCTTTTAACCTTGTGTACCTAGGTATAGGTAATGAACAGTGGATAGATTATGAAGTTGAAGGACAAGATAAATACTTTGAAACATATGAAATTTTTAGAAAGCGAATCAAAGAAAAGTATCCAGATGTTCATCTGATTACAACCAGTGGACCTTTTCCAAGCGGCAAAGAATTTGAAGTTGCATGGGATATTATTACAGATAAAACAAAGGAATATATAGACCGAGGAAAAGTTTATGCAGAAATTATAGATGAACACTATTATATGTCCCCGGATTGGTTTTTAGATAACAATTCAAGATATGACAGCTATCCTAGATATGAGGATGGGAAAAGCAGTAAAATATTTGCCGGTGAATATGCATGCCATACTAACGGAGGCCCTTCGAAGCAAGGAGAAAACAATCTCTATGCTGCACTTTGTGAAGCAGCTTTTATGACAGGGCTTGAAAGAAATTCGGATATCGTGGCTATGACAGCCTATGCCCCTTTGTTTGCAAAAACAACGAATATCCAATGGCAGCCAGACCTTATATGGTTTGATAATAACAAAGCCTATGGTTCTGTAAGCTACTATGTCCAAAAGATGTTTGGAAACAACATGGGAACCTACACCTTAAAAACGGATGTTGTCGCTAAAACGAAGCTTCCCAAGTATAAGAGGTTGCCAATCTATAGTATAGCAAGCTATGATGCGAATACAGAAGAAATGATTATTAAACTGGTTAATGTAGATGAAAAGGCGCATACAGTCAGTATAGAACTAAAAAATGTACAAGGCACTTGGCAGAAGGCGAAGGGAGTCATCTTAACTTCAGAAAACAAGATGGATATGAATACGTTGGAAGAACCTGATAAAGTCGTTGCAAAAGATTTCATTTTAGGCAATGTATCTTCAGAATTTGTGTATGATATGCCGGCTCAGTCATTTGTTGTGCTAAGGTTGAAGGTGATGTAAGCACTAAATATTAGGGCTGCAGGAGGGATTTTATGATAAAAGTACAAAAAAGAGTAATAGGTAATATATTGTTAATGGGAGTAATGATATTATCTGGATGCGGGGGAAATAGTGAGATAATGAGTAGGGATGCTTTAGAGCCACCGGTTTTTAAAGAGGTTTCAGTGCATGATCCGTCCGTGATTAAGGTGGAGGATACATATTATGTATTTGGATCGCATCTGCAGTCTGCAAAAACGACAGATCTAATGGCGTGGACGCAGATTTCTACAGCGCCACAAAGGGGTAATAAACTGGTTCCTAATGCGAGTCAAGAACTAGGGGAAGCATTAAAATGGGGGAAAACATCAACCTTTTGGGCAGGGGATGTGATTAGACTTGCAGATGGTAAGTTTTATATGTACTACTGTACGTGTAAGGGGGATTCGCCTAGGTCTTATCTAGGGCTTGCGGTAGCAGACAACATCGAGGGACCTTATAAGAATTTAGGAGTTATTTTAAGGTCGGGGATGGAAGATGAACCCAGCGATGATGGAACCCCTTATGATGCGACGGTTCATCCAAATGCGGTAGATCCTCATACCTTTTTTGATAAGGATGGGAAGCTGTGGATGGTATATGGCTCCTATTCAGGAGGAATATATATATTAGAGATGGACCCTGAAACAGGCTTTCCGTATAGTGGGCAAGGATATGGTAAGAAACTTCTAGGAGGCAATCATAGCCGTATAGAAGGGGCCTATGTTCTTTATAACAAACAGACCGACTATTATTATATGTTTTTATCTTTTGGTGGTTTAGGTGCAGAGGATGGTTACAATATAAGGGTAGTGCGTTCAAGAACGCCGGATGGGCCATATTATGATGCAGAAGATAAGGATATGATTGATTGTAAGGGCGCTGAGGGTACGTTTTTTGATGATAGATCCATAGAGCCTTATGGCGTAAAACTGATGGGTAGTTATGCATTTAGTTCAAGTGATGAGACAAATACAAGGAAAAACACAGGTTATCGTTCGCCAGGGCATAACTCTGCTTATTATGATGAAGAAAAAGATGCTTATTTTTTATTCTTTCATACCAGATTTGAAGGCAGAGCAAATGCTTATGAAGTGCGGGTGCATCAGATGTTTTTTAATAAAGATGGCTGGCCTGTTGTAGTGCCGCATCGCTTTGCAGGTGAAAGTCTTAGTGCGTATAGGTCTGATGAAATACTAGGAACCTATAAGTTCATTAGTCATGGAAAAGATATTAGCGGAGAAATAAAGAAATCTCAAGATATTATCTTAGAGAAGCGGGGTAAAGTTACAGGAGCGATAGAGGGGAAATGGAAAAAAACAAAAAATAATGAGATTGAGCTAACGCTGGATGGAAGTGTGTATAAAGGTTATTTTATACGTGCTTGGGATCAAGATGTACAGGCTGAGGTTATGTGTTTTACAGCAGTATCAAAAGATGGCGTAACTGTATGGGGAAGTAAATCTGTTATAAACAGCAAATAATATAATATTTTATATAAAAGCACATAAAGTAGTGAGTTTCAAAATACTTTGTGTGCTGTTTTGATTTTTGAGTATTATTTTTTGTGTAGAGAGTTCCTGTTTTATTAGTGACAAATATTTTTAATCTCTGTAGTTATGTTTCAATTATATGTTTCCAATATCTTTTAGGCATATAAGAGCGCTGTTGCTTTTCATTAAGTTTTGTTGTAATCGTAACAGATTGATAAAAGCTTTTAAAAAGCGTTTCAAAGGAGTCAACATCTGTGCAAGCAGAGAGACTTTGGCCTTCTGCAACGGAGAGATCTCGTAAATAAGTTTGTTTAAGATCATATACAATCGCGTATTCGCGCTTAAGATCATGAATGATAAAGTGCTGATCTGAAAACCTCTGCTCAAAATGATGCATGATAAGAGGCAGGATGTTATGGTCGGGTTCTATTTGGGCGTAGAAAACAAGCGGTGCAATTTCTTTGAAACGTACAAAACCTTTAAAGCGATGAGCCTCTAAAGATACGCGCCTTGCATATTGATCTACAGCTCTGATGATATCATTATTTTTAGCAAGATTGATTGTATCAGAATGTTTGAAGCATAGTTTTACATAGCTAAAAATAAGTGTATCCATATCAGGCATATCACAAAGATATAGAGAGTATACATTTGAAAGTGTCGCATAAGACAGTTTAGTATAAAGGCTGTTATACACTCTGTCGGCTTTATCCTGTTCGGTTTTTATAGGGACCTTTTCATATAATAGATTAGGCGTGTAACTTGCCTCTTTTGTGAGCTTAACATCACATTTTTCTTGATAGGCATAAAATATGGCAGTTAAGAGGCCATCGAAGCTATTATCATAAACATATTCTTTCATACTAGGCCTCCTTATAGTTCGCCGGTTAGGGCTGTCAGATTATCTTCTAAAAGCAACAGCTTTGAGGGGATTTGAAAAGCTGGAGAAAAAAGTATTGGAGACTTACTAGAAGAATCTGCAAGATTATCAAATAGATTAAGCTGCTCATAGGGACCATCTATTTTATTTAAATCAAATTTAGGGGTAAGTGCAGTGCGGATTTTGGTATCATCAAGATCAACTGAGCCGTAATATTTTGTATTGCATGTAATAAAGTATTGTGCCCTTTTAAGAACAACACCGAGTTTTTTAAGATCTGAGTAATTAAGTGGTGCAATACGTCTTGAACTCATAATCTTCCTAGCACTTCGTACACCGATACCTGGTATACGAAGAAGTTCGGCTAAGGGTGCCACGTTTATTTCAATCGGGAAAAGGTGAAGATTATTAAGTGCCCAATTAGTTTTAGGATCAAAATTGATATCAAAATTAGGCGTTTTTTCATTTAAAAGTTCTTCAGCTTTAAATCCATAGAATCTAAGGAGCCAATCTCCTTGATAAAGTCTATGTTCACGGAGTGTGGGCGGATTTTTAATAGCAGGCAGGTTAGCACCTGTATTAACTGGCATATACGCTGAATAATACACACGCTTTAAGCTGTATTTATCATAAAGCTTCTGCGATAAGCTGAGGATGTTTAAATCATTATCAGGGGTAGCGCCTATAATAAGCTGAGTACTTTGACCTCCGGGCACATAAAGTGGAGCTTTTTTATATTTTTTGCGTTCAGCTAAAGCAGTTGTAATATTTGCACTAATTTGCTTCATAGGTTTAAAAATATCTTCCTTCTTTTTTTCAGGAGCAAGCAGTTTGAGGGAGTTGTCCGATGGCAGCTCGATATTAACGCTCATCCTATCTGCAAAAAGGCCTGCCTTATCAATAAGCTCCTGGCTGGCACCTGGTATAGCTTTTACATGAATGTAACCGCCAAAGCCTTTTTCAACGCGTAGTTTTTCGAGAATAGATGTCAGCATTTCCATCGTATGATTAGGGCTTTTAAAGACGGCGGAGCTTAAAAAAAGTCCTTCAATGTAGTTGCGTCTATAAAAGTTTGTTGTAAGTTCAACGACCTCTTCAGCTGAGAAGGCGGCGCGGGAGACATTATTTGATTTTCGGTTTACACAATAAGCACAGTCATAGATACAATAGTTTGTTAAAAGAATCTTAAGAAGAGAAATGCATCTGCCATCGGGGGTAAAGCTATGGCAAATCCCTCCTGAGTTTACAGAGCCTAAATCACCGCTTTTAGAACTTCTTTTAGAGCCTGAAGAAGAACATGACACATCATACTTAGCCGCAGCAGAGAGTATTTCTAGTTTTTGTTGCAGTTCCATTTTATCATCACCTTATTTATTAAATATAATACCGAACATATGTTCTATTATAAAGTATTTTATAGATTAGTGCAATATATGCAAAAGATTTTAGGTTACTAAATATCTGGTTATAAAGAGAAAGATATTAGAAGTTGGGACATACTATAGGCAAAGTAATACTGCGAGATGGAGGAGAAAAAATGAAGCAGCAGGATTTAAAACCTTCATTAAAACAAATGGGCTTTGAGATTGGAGACATCCCTATAAATTTATATAAATATACAGGATGTACTGATCAAGATAAAGCAAAGAAGTTTGAAGCGTTAAAAGTAAAAAGGGTTTGGCTGTGCTATGCCAAGTACTTAAATGATCCATTTGAAGGGTTAGCTTTATATATTGATAAACTAAAGCTTAAAGAACGTGGATGGGGAGAAATGCAAATAAAAGAGCTTTACGCGGGTTTAAAAGGCTTGGGGGACGGGATGCTTATTGGGAGTCTTGCAGCTAGTGGATTAGAAGAAGATATGCCGCTATGGGCACATTATGCTTATGATCATAAAGGATATTGCTTGCAGTATGAAGTGTTAGACACCGCCTATATTTATCCTGTAATCTATGAAAACAAACGCCACTTAGCTAATGAAACGCTCAGTCGTTTTTTATTGGACGCCGAAGGAGGCTTAAGATCTACAGAAGAATCCATAGAACGATTTTTAGTTATTTGGTCTTCTTTTATGATCAAACATATGATATGGGAATATGAAAAAGAATATAGGATTTTAAAATATCAGGTGAATGAAAAAAAGGATCAAGAGGTGGGAAATTATTTTAGTGAACAAGAATTAGGGCTTAGATTAAAGGCGATTTATATAGGAGAGAAATGTATTGATAAAGATGAGCTCGTAGAGATAGGAAAACAAAGAGGTTGTGAAGTTTACCAAATGGGTTTAAATCCTTATGAAGATGAATTTAAGCTCATAGCACAAAAAATAGCTGCATCATATCAGAGATAAAATACAGCTGCAAAAAGCTAAAATGTTGATTCCCTAATTAAAAATTCATATTCAGAGTAGATTTTTTTATTAATAGGATAAGTACCGTTTAAAACTTCGATGAAAAGATTTGCACCTTTTTCCCCTAGTTTTGACATCTTTTGATCTATAGTGGTTAGCGAGGGAGTTGTTAATGAAGAGATTTCTGTATTACTATAACCAACTAGAGAAACTTGTTCTGGTATTTTGATACCCAAGGTTAATAACTCTCTCATAGCACCTATTGCAATCATGTCAGATGAGCAACAGATCGTATAAGGAAATGGTATTTTTCTCTCAATAAGTAGTTTAATACCATCTTTTCCACTGGAATAGCTGAATGGACAGTCAATAAAATGCAACTTATCAAATGAGCGATTAAATTGCTCCATAGATTCCTTAAGACCAGAAAGCTTTGCAACAGTTGTTTTCCAGTTGAGATCTCCAAAAAAGAATATGTTTTCATGGCCTCGTGATAGAAGTTGGCTATAGGCCTCGAAACTTGCTTTCTTTTCATCTACCATTATAGAAAATAGCTTATTACCACCTTTTATAAAGGAATTTATCATTACAATAGGATATGTTTGACTAACTTGTATTAAAAAGTCAGCATTTTCATCTTTGATGGGTCTGCTACCAGCGACTATAAATCCTTCTACTTGTTTTTGGATAAGCATTTCTATTTCTTTTCTTTCTATTTCTGCATTATTTTCTGTAGAACATAAAATAATTTTATACTGATTCTTCTGACATACTAAATCAATACTTTTTACAAGCTCAGCAAAGAAAGGGTTGCCAATATCGGAAATAAGTACACCGATAGTTTTCATACTTATGTTATTTAAACCCCGTGCATAGGCATTGGGGGTATAATTATTTTCTTGCATGAGTTTTAATATTTTATTGCGCGTTTTTTCTTTTACTGAGCCGTTTTTATTTATTACTCTCGATACGGTAGCTACAGAAACGCCGCTGTCTCGGGCTAGATCGTATATCGTATAACTCATATATAGTTTTCCTTTCTAAATAAATCAAAGTAACTGGTTACATAAGTAACTGTACAATAAGTATTATATCCCATTTTAAGAAGATTTGCTATAATTTAAGTCTAAGTAATAGAATTTGTTTATAAGTAATCATAAATATAGTATTTTTGTTGTAAAAAAAGTAACTGGTTACAATTTTTTTGATAAAAAGTATAGACAACTTGTAAATTGTTATATATAATTAGCTTATAAAGGCTTTAGAAAATGAAACTATGTATTTTTTTTAAAATCAAAAAAGTAACCGGTTACTAAAATGTGATTTATTTTTTGTTTTAATAGTCTTTTATTTATTTACCTTAATACTTGAATCAATATTATTTTTCGGTTTAGAATATATTTTTAGCTTTTAGGCCAAAGAATTAATTGATAAGTATTTCCAAAAATTTACAAGATAAATAATACTCAGGGGGTCGTATGATGAAAAAGTTATTAGCATTAGGTTTAAGCGCATTTTTAGCTCTAGGATTGACTGCATGTGGAAGTAAGAGCGAAGGCGTTAACAACGCAGGAAGTAGTTCAAGCGGAACATCAACAGAGGCTGCAAAACCAGTTGAGACAACAACATTAAAATTAGCACATAACTTAAATGAACAACATTCAGTGCATATTGCTATGGTAGAATTTGCAAGATTGGCAGAAGAAAAGAGTGAGGGTTCATTAAAATTTGAGATTTTTCCTAATGGTCAATTAGGTGGAGAAAGTGAAGTACTAGAGCAGTTACAAGCAGGGGCTGTTTCAATGACAAAAGTTTCTGCAGCTGCATTAACACCATATAGCGAAGGGTACAATGCGTTTACATTACCTTATGTTTTCCTCAATGAAGAGCATTTCTATAAAAGTATGGAATCAGATGCAGTTAAAGAACTATATGCTGAAACTAAAGAGCAGGGCTTCATTGGATTAACATACTATAATTCTGGCGCGCGTTCGTTCTATACAAAAAACAAACCGATATTAACACCAGCAGATTTAAAAGGAGTAAAGATCAGAGTTATGGGATTTGAATCTCAGACAGATATGATTCAAGCTTTAGGAGGAACACCAGTTGGACTGCCTTATGGAGATGTTTATACTTCATTACAATCGGGCGTTATCGATGGTGCAGAAAGTAATGAGACAGCTTTAACAATAGGTAAACATGGAGAAGTTGCAAAACAATTTAGTTATGATGAACATACTAGAATTCCAGATATTTTAGTTATGAGTTCAAAAGTTATGGATTCATTAACGGCTGAACAGCAACAAGTTATATTTGAAGCAGCGGCAGAATCTACTGAATTCCACAAACCATTATGGACTGCATCAATTGATGAAGCTATTAAAGAGGCACAAGAAACACAAGGTGTAACTTTTAACGAAGTAGATAAAGGACCATTTAGAGAAGCAGTTGCACCAATGATAGAGAAATATGCTAGTGCAATGCCACAGGTGAAGGCGTTATTAGATGCATTTAAGGGGTTAGAATAATTTTAAATTAGAAAGCTTAGAATATATCTATCCTAAGGTTACATGATAGAGTTTATTTGTTAAAAGGTTACTTTTTAAAAGAATCTTGTAAATTCTCAATATCATGGATAGAGTATTAAGTAAGCTCTAACACAGCGTTGTCCCTTTCTATTCTTATGAGAATTTATTTGTCAATGGGGCATGCTATAGTGTTAGAGCTTTTTTAAATTCTTATTTAAGAAAGTGAAATAGATTAGTAAGAAATATTAAAACTAAATGATTTTGGAGGCTAAAATGATAAAGATAAAAACGATTTTAAATAAAGTTTTGTCGTTTGTTATATCAATGCTTTTAGTAGTAATGACAACATTAGTCTTATGGCAGGTTTTTACTAGATATATATTAAATAACCCGAGTACTTTTACAGAAGAATTAGTTATTATAATTTTAATATGGACTTCTTTTTTAGGTACGGCATTTGCATTTGGTACCAGACAGCATATGGCATTAATCTTTTTAAAAGAAAAACTTCATGGAAAAAAAAGAATTATGTTAGAGGTATTTATAGATTTATTAGTATTGTTATTTGCTGTAATCATACTCATTTTTGGTGGGAAAGCCATTACAGAAGGAGTATTTTCAGTCAAAACGCCTATATTAGGGATATCTAGAGGACTAATTTATATAAGTACGGTGGTATCTGGTGTAATTATTACGTTTTATCAGCTTGTAAACATATTAGAAGATTTGAAAATAAGGGATAACCTAGAAAAGATTGATTAAATAATAAAATAGTGAAGGAGAAAGATAAAAATGGCTATACAGGCAGCTTTAATATTATTTACAGTTTTCCTTATTCTTTTGGCAATTGGAGTACCTATTTCTATAAGTATAGGCATATCTGCAATAGTGACATCATTGATGGTTGTACCTTTTGATGTCGCCATATTCACAATATCTCAAAAAATGATAAATGGCGTAGGTAGCTTTTCATTGCTAGCCGTTCCTTTATTTGTACTGTCTGGTAATATTATGAATAATGGAGGCGTTGCAAAAAAGCTTGTTAATTTTGCAAAAGTACTAGGAGGAAGAATACCTGGTTCTTTAGCGCATACTAATGTGCTTGGCAATATGTTATTTGGCGCTTTATCAGGATCTGCAGTTGCAGCATGTGCTGCTATTGGAGGAACTATGGCGCCATTACAAAAAGAAGAAGGATATGATCCAGCATTTTCAGCAGCGGTTAATATTGCTTCTTCTCCAGCGGGGATGCTTATTCCGCCAAGCGGAGTGCTAATATTATTCTCATTAGTTGCTGGCGGCGTATCAGTATCAGCTTTATTTATTGCGGGATATATACCAGGTATATTAATGGGTGCGTCAGTAATGTTAGTTGCCTTTTTTCATGCAAAAAAGCATAAATATCCAGTTTCACAAAGAGTATCATTTAAAGAAGCACTTTTGGTATTTCTAGATGCTCTTCCTAGTTTATTACTTATAGTTATAGTTATTGGTGGTATAGTTGGCGGGGCATTTACAGCAACTGAGGGTGCCGCAATCGCTGTCATATATCCATTAATCCTATCCATGTTTTATAAAACGCTGACTTTAGAAAATATGAAAGATATCATATTAAAAACAGCAGTAACAACAGGTGTCATCATGTTCCTTGTGGCAGCATCATCGGCTATGTCTTGGATTATGGCATATACTGGTATACCACAAGCTATAAGTGGATTGATATTATCCATCTCAACGAATAAAATTGTAATTCTATTAATTATGAATATAACTTTATTAATAGTGGGGACTTTTATGGATCTAACACCAGCAGTGCTCATATTTACGCCAATATTCCTGCCAATAGCTACACAGCTTGGACTACATCCAGTACATTTTGGTATGATTTTAGTATTTAATCTATGTATAGGTATTATGACACCGCCTGTGGGAAGCGTTCTATTTATTGGGTGCAGTGTAGCGGACGTATCTATAGAAAAAACAATAAAACCATTATTACCTTTCTTTGCGGCTTTAATTATAGTGCTACTATTAATAACTTATATACCAGAACTTAGTTTATTCTTACCAAGATTATTCAATATAATATAATGATATAAGGAAGGAACGATAGTATGATTAGAACAAAATATATTTTTGAGTTTATAAAAGAAGAAAATAATACGCTTTATTTTAATCTAAAAGAAGGAAAAACAGTAGCTAAAGTTTTTGTTTTAGAAGAAGATGTCATAAGAGTATTATTTTATGAAAATGAACTTAAATTAGATAAAACATGGCTTGTAGCACCAGGTATGGATGATATAGAAAAAGAAGGTCGAGACAGACTTGACATTTCACCTTTTACTAAACCACAATTTACGTATGAGATAAAAGATGAAATGTGTAGCGTAGAAACCTCAAAAATAAAAGTTGTTTTTGAGATGGATGGTATGAAAGCAACTTGGTATTATAAAAATAAAGATCAAGAAATTTTACTAGTTAAAGATAGAAAAACTCAAGCCTATAATTTCGAAGGCTCTTTAGGAAAAGGACCATTCCATTACTTAGAAAGAAATTTAGATGAACAATATTATGGACTAGGCGAAAAAGCTGGTAATTCAAATAGGTATGGCAAAAGATACAGAATGATGAGTGTAGACCCAATGGGGTATGATGCAGAATTTACTGACCCATTATATAAACACATACCATTTTACATAACCAGAAACAAACAATCTAAAGTGTCCTTTGGTATTTTTTATGATAATTTATCTACTTCTATTTTTGATTTAGGTAATGAGTTAGATAATTACCACGGATACTATCGCTATTATAATGCAGAGGATGGAGATCTAGATTATTACATCATCGTTGGTCCAGAAATTAAAAATGTTACCCAGACATTTTCTTGGTTAACGGGGAGAACAATATTTACACCAAAGTGGAGTATCGGGTACTCAGGTTCAACAATGTCTTATACTGATGCGCCAAATGCCCAAGAACAATTACTTAATTTTGTAAAAGATTGTAAAGTAAATGATATACCTTGTGATTCATTTCAGTTATCTTCAGGCTATACTTCTATAGGAGATAAAAGATATGTGTTTAATTGGAACACAGACAAAGTACCAACACCAAAAGAAATGTCAAAAAGCTTTCATGATAATGGTATAAAACTATGCGCTAATATAAAACCTGCATTATTAATAGACCACCCTATGTATAAAGAACTGGATGAAAAGAAAATGTTCATTAGAGACAGTAAAGGTGAAAATACAGAGATTGCCCAATTTTGGGATGATATTGGGGCTTATGTAGATTTTACAAACGCTGAGTCTTTTAATTGGTGGAAAGCTCAGGTCACAGAAAAGTTGCTTGAGTACGGAATAGATAGTACCTGGAACGATAACAACGAGTACGAAATTTGGGATGGTGAAGCTAAAGCTCAAGGATTTGGAAAAGAGATTAATATAAGTCAAATAAGACCGCTTCAATCTTTACTCATGATGAAAGCATCTTTTGAAGCACAAAAAGAATATAACCCGAACTTAAGGCCATATCTTATTTCAAGATCAGGTTGTCCAGGCATGCAAAGATATGTACAAACTTGGTCAGGAGATAATAGGACCTCATATAATAATTTAAAATTTAATATTAAAATGGGTATTGGCTTAAGCTTAAGCGGCGTTTATAATATTGGACATGATGTGGGCGGGTTTTCTGGTCCTGCACCAGAACCGGAATTATTTGTTAGATGGGTACAAAATGGTATTTTTCATCCGAGATTTACTATTCACTCATGGAATGATGATGCAACAGTGAATGTTCCGTGGATGTACCCTGAAATGATTACCTTCATAAGAAGCGCAATTAAGTTTAGAAGTAAAATTACGCCATACTTATATAATCTAAATTATAGAGCCCATAAATATTATGAACCTATGATAAAACCAACTTTTTATGACTTTGGAAATGACGAAAAAACCTTTGAAGAATGTGATGACTTTATGTTAGGTAATGACTTATTAGTAGCATCAGTAGTTGAAAAAGGTCAATTTGAAAGACCTGTATACCTTCCGGAGTATACCCAAGGCTGGTATGATTTTAATACAGGTATTTGGTATGAGGGTGGGCAAACTGTTAATATTCCAGCACCGCTTCATTATACACCGCTACTTATTAAAGCGGGGGCTATTATCCCTATCAATGATGCAGAAATAACTTTCGAAACTAAAGCGCAAGATAAAAGAGGATTCATGGTATTTCCAGCAAAAGGTATAGCTAATAGCAACTATGAGTTGTATGAAGATGACGGGTATACTAATGACTATAAAAACAATATCTTTACTATTGTTAAAGTTAAAATGATTTCTGATGAACATAGTGTTCAATTAGAAATTTCTTCCCAAGGGGAGTATAAACTTCCTTATAATACAATAAGAATTTATCTTCCTAAAAGTGAAGTAAGAGAAGTCATTATAAATGGTAAGAAAGCAGAGAAAAATATTGAATGTATTTATGAAGTTGAATTAGTATAACACTATTAATTTAAATCTTAACAAGTTGTTTAACTAGTATTGGAGACAGCGTTATACTAAAGGGTAAGGCAAAGACTTTAGAAATTTTTTCATAACTGAAAAGGAGTTCCTACTAAGAGAGTTTGGTAGGAACTCCTTTTCAGTTAATGAGACTAGAGGTTTACGTTAAATTTGTGCAAGAGCCTGTTTGAGGTCTTCTATAATATCAAGGACATTTTCTATACCTACTGAAAGTCTGATAAGTCCTGGGGTAATGCCAGAAGCTATCAGCTGCTCATTTGTAAGCTGTCTATGGGTTGAGCTTGCTGGGTGAAGGACAGAAGTTCTAAGATCTGCGACATGGACAACAATAGCTGCCAGCTTTAAAGTATCCATAAACCGAATAGCAGCCTCGCGGTCGCCTTTTATAGAAAATGAAATAACGCCGCTACAGCCATCAGGCGTATATTTTTTTGCAAGATTATAATACTTATTAGCAGCAAGCCCTGGATAATTAACAAATTCTATTTGAGAATGTCCTTCAAGAAATTCAGCAACTTTTAAAGCATTGCTGCAATGTCTTTCTACTCTAAGAGCCAGTGTTTCGAGGCCTAAATTTAAGAGGAATGCTGCATGGGCAGAAGGATATACACCCATATCTCTCATTAGTTGATAACGGGCTTTTGCAATATAGGCAGCTTTACCAAACTGCTTGGTATAAATAACTCCATGATAAGAGGGGTCAGGTTCAGTAAAGTCAGGGAAGTTGCCATTAGCCCAGTCAAAGTTACCACTGTCCACAATAACCCCGCCTACTTGTACCGCATGTCCATCCATATATTTAGTTGTAGAGTGAATAACGATATCTGCACCGTATTCAATAGGTCTGCAGAGAATAGGTGTTGCAAATGTATTATCAATCACAAGCGGTACATTGTTATGATGTGCAAGGGCTGCAAATTTCTCAATATCTAAAATAGCCATAGAAGGATTCGCAATGGTTTCACCAAAAACAGCTTTTGTATGAGGCTTAAAAGCTGCTTGGAGCGTATCCGGATCCGTATCAGCATTAACAAAAGTAACTTCAATGCCCATTCTTTTAAGCGTTACACCCAATAAATTAAGTGTACCGCCATAAATGTTACCTGCACTAATTAGATGATCCCCGGCTTTAAGAAAGTTTAATAAAGCGATCATAGAAGCAGCTTGCCCAGAAGTTGTACACATAGCACCTATACCACCTTCGAGTGCAGCAATTTTTTTTTCGACTGCATCAACAGTAGGATTGGATATTCTTGAGTACATATGTCCATCGGCTTCCATATCAAAAAGCTTTGCAACTTCTTCGGTGGAATTGTATTTATATGTGGTGCTTTGATAGATTGGTAAAACTCTAGGTTCACCATTTTTAGGCGCATAGCCTTCTTGGATACATTGTGTTTCTATTCGCACTTTCATTTCCCCCTAATAATATATCGAAATATTACAATATTTAATGAAAATATAGTATCATTAGGTATCAGGGATGTCAATAGACTAAAAACGCTCAAAAGGAGATACCATAAGATTAAAAAGTCTTTTGGCATATCCTCTTGAGCGTTTAATGTTTTGGGAAGCTAGGCGTTCTCGAGTTCTTCTCTTACATAAGTCGGAAGCATAAAGGCACCTATATGAAGATCTGTATTATAATAATCTGTTTTAAGGCCAAAGCTTTGCCACTTATCGGCTTTTAGGTCTTTAATTGGATCATACTTCTTAGATGCAAAGCCAAACAACCAATGTCCAGAAGGATAAGTTGGCATATGGAATTGATACACCTTAGCTATAGGGAAAGCATCTTTAATTTTAGAATGAGCTCTTTTCATTTCATAAGCGTAACTTGCATAATAAGGGCTCTCGTGTTGATTAATCAAAATACCATCGTCACTCAGAATTCTTTGGCAGTTATTATAGAAGGCATAGGTAAATAAACCTTCTCCAGGACCTATAGGGTCAGTAGAGTCTACTAATATAAGGTCGTATGCATTATTGGGGGCATCCTGTACAAACTGAAGGCCGTCCTCAAAATACAAAGTAAGTCTTCTGTCTCTATCTATTTTACAAGCTGTCTGTGGAAGGAATTTCTGACAAAGACGTACAACACGTTCATCAATCTCAACCATATCAACTCTTTCAACAGATGGATAACGTAAAATCTCACGGGCAGTCCCACCATCGCCTCCACCGATAATAAGTACGCGTTTGATATCTGGATTAACGGCCATAGGCACATGAGCAATCATGTCATGGTATATAAATTCATCTTTTTCAGTTACCATCATAAAGCCATCCAGTGTAAAGAATCTACCGAAAGTATTGCTGCTGAAAAAGTCTATTTGCTGAAATTCACTTTTTTCTGAGTGAATATGCTCATTAACTTTAATAGAAAATTTAGTATCGTCCTGATGATTTTCGCTATACCATAAATCTATCATATTGTCCTCCTGGGTTTTATCTAAAATTTGTATCATATAAGGGTCATCATCATCATTAAGAATAACTGTTCCTTCACCTTTAAGGTAAAGATAATGCTCAATCATGTCATCAGTAATCATCTCTCCAGGAATGACTATAGGGATACCCGGTGGATAAATCATCAGAGACTCGCCGCAGATAAGACCACTGGCTTCTGTAATATGCATCAATTTTTTAGGGTGATAGTAAGCATCCCGAGGGGTCATCAGCATTTTAGGATTTTTAAGGCTGGAGGAGATATCTATATTTAAAGGTGGAAAAGTTTTATAGTAACGTCTGCTTATATCCTTTAAAGCGCAGACAAGTTTATTAATAGATGCGGCATTGTCTCCGAAGGATACAATAGCCAGGATTACATTAGGCTCAGCTAGTTCCACTTGAAGTGCATATTC
Source organism: Cellulosilyticum sp. I15G10I2 (assembly GCF_900095725.1). Taxonomy (NCBI): domain Bacteria; kingdom Bacillati; phylum Bacillota; class Clostridia; order Lachnospirales; family Cellulosilyticaceae; genus Cellulosilyticum; species Cellulosilyticum sp. I15G10I2. Next base: position 115,114 of record NZ_FMMP01000016.1, on the reverse strand, counting down.
CTTAGCCAATATATCATAAACATTAAAGCCAGATAGTCCTAAATCATTAACTTTGACAACGACTTTTAAATCATCATAGTGATAAACGCCTTGATGATTGATATAGTCTTTGCCAATTATACATTTTAACCCAGGAATCCGGCTAATCTCTTCTTTGGCAGCAAGGGTAAGCTTCAGAAGTTCATCAAGTCTTTCTTTGCCTTCAAGTACTAATTTTCTGCGTGCCACATCAAGCGAACACATTAAAAGATAATTAGCTGAAGTTGTTTGTAGAAGATTAATGGTAGAACGAACTTTGTTTTTTTCTATAAGTCCTTCATTATGCAATAAAATAGATGATTGCGTAAGCGAACCACCTGTTTTATGCATACTTACGGTCACTAAATCAGCACCGAGTTTTGCAGCATTTATGGGAAGATCAGGATGGAATGAAAAATGTGTGCCGTGGGCCTGATCAACAAGAACTGTAATACCCATGCTGTGTGCAAAATCTATAATCTCTTTAAGATGAGAGACGGCTCCGAAATAAGTTGGATTAATAACGAATAATGCTTTAATATTATTGTTTAAATCAATAGCATGTTTAACAGCTTTGAGGGTAATACCATTTACAATCCCATATTCATTATCGATCTCTGGCTCGATAAATACAGGTTTTGTGCCGGATAATATCAGTGCATTAATAGCGGATTTATGCACGTTACGAGGTAAAAGTACTTTATCCCCTTCTTTAAGTGCACTCATCAGCATATATTGTATCCCAGAGGTTGAGCCATTTACTAGCATAAAAGCATTATCTGCATGAAAAGCATCAGCTATAAGGTGCTCAGCCTCTAAGATAACTCCAGTTGGATGGGACAGGTTGTCCACCGTCTTAGAAGCATTAATGTCCATTTTAAGTGTCATATCGCCCCATATTTCTCTAAGTTCTTCTAAATAATTGCCTCTTTTATGTCCAGGTACATCAAAGCAAGTAATATCCTCATTAACATACTCTACAACCGCAGAAAAGAGAGGCGTGCTAGAGTGATTCATCATATTCCTCCAAATTAAACATGGCTTCTGCTACGTTGGTGCCGTAGAAAATTTCGTCCATTTCTTTTTTAACTTTTTTAGCAATCATTTTTGCTTCACCACGATGAAGCTCATCTTTTGTATAGCCAAAAAGATAATTATCTAAGTCAAATCCCTTAAGTTTGCATTTAGTATGGAAAATATTTTCCTGATAAACATTCACATCAATCATGTTATACATCATGCGTATATGCTCAGGAATAAAGTTTTGTATCGAATCTATTTTATGGTCTATAAATAGTTTATGCCCAGTAAAGTCTCTTGTAAAACCGCGTACACGATAGTCAATCGTCATAATATCCGCATCAAAAGAGTGAATAAGATAATTAAGTGCCTTAAGCGGGGATATCTCGCCACATGTAGACACATCAATATCTGCTCTAAAAGTACTAATACCTTCATAAGGATGATATTCTGGGTAAGTGTGTACTGTAAGATGACTTTTATCGAGATGCGCGACAACAGTATCAGGCAGCGGTCCAGGAGATGCAGACTTTGTATCATGAGAAGCATTATAAGTCGGATACTCAGAAACAAGTATGGTTACACTAGCACCCTGTGGGTCATAATCTTGCTTGGCTACATTTAAAATAGTTGCTCCTATAATTTCAGTTACTGTGGTTAAGATTTGAGTAAGTCTTTCAGCATTATACTGTTCATCAATATACTCTATATAAGCTTGCCGATCAGCAGGGGTTTTGGTATAGCAAATATCATACATGTTAAAAGAAACAGTTTTAGTTAAATTATTAAATCCATGTAGTTTTACTTTGTTTGATTGTATAGTGTTCATCTTATTTTAAGTAGATCTCCTTCTATCATAGATTTTAATATATTGTTATAGCAAGGTACATTATAAAGGAAAACAAGCTATAATTCAATATTAAATATTGTATTACCATATTTAAAGTTTAGTAATACTTCTATTTTTATATAACTACTGATGAAAATTATATAAAAAACATTTTAAAAGACAATTAGAAAGTCCTAATATGATATAAAAGTATGTAGAATATAACCCTTGAAAATAATGGGTTTGTTTAAAAGAATAGTTCAAAAAGAAGACAAGTATTATGGGGAGCTTTAAAAGAGGATTTATTGGAATTATTTTTTTTAAAAAACATTCATCCTAAATAGATAAGTCGATAATATATATAGTAAACTCTATATATAGTAATACTTAAAAATATATAAAATAATTAATAAATGAATAATGTTAGTATCTAAAGTTTTAGCGCTGATTATACCTAAAAGCACAAAGGATAAGATGGTAAATAAAACTTTTGCCAATTAGAGAAGAAATGACTCAAGAATCATTACTTTTCTAATTGGCAAAAGTAGTTTTTTACCCAGAATATATGCAGACATAATAAGAAAACATGTATAATGTTTCAGATAAATTCCGTTAATATTATGAAAAACAAAAAAGGTGAGCAAGAAAAAATTAATAAATAAAAGTCAGAAAAGAGTGTTTAGAATATAGTATTATTGAAATGAGTCTGTAAGCATATTATCAATTAATGAACTAGCTTGAGATTCAGAGATGTTTTTAACAAGACTTACTTCGTTAATAACAAATTTACGGGCATTCATAAGCATTTCACGTTCACTGGCATTAAGCGATTTTTTTTGATGAATATGTGTTAAATCACGAACTACTTCAATACAGTCTACTAGAGAACCATTTGTAATTTTATCCATATTCATTTTGCGTCTTTCTTTTGCATTAACACCTTGGGCAGACTCTTCTTCATATTGACTAAGGGTATGAAAAGCATGTTCTGCAGTAGAAGGGTCACTGATTAGGCGGATATTAGAAGTTTCTATTCTATCACTAGGAATCATCAGAGTCATTTCGGTATTGATTATTTTTATAATAAAGTATTCCTGAATTTTACCTAAGAAATCTCTATTTTCAATATTTTCAACAATACCAGCCCCTCGCATAGGACAGACAACCTTATCACCAATTTTAAACATGTACGTACCTCCTTATAAAATGGACTTATTCTATTAGTATAACACACTTTTGATTTTTTATCAAAATAGTGCATAATTTGTTCAAAAAAACATAATGAAAGAGACGATTACATCCTGCAATCATCTCTTTCATTATGTTAAAATATATAATTAAAACTGAATTAAGTATAAGCTAGTTACATACCGCCACTTGAAACCCAGGGCTTTTGAATAGCTGTTTTAAGTGAATTATAGTTAGTAATAAGTTTAATTAAAGCGTAATCCGTATCTTGCAGTTTTATAAGCTGAGTATCGTAGTCTAACTTTGTTATCATACCCACTTCAGCTTGGAGTTTTGCAATTTGAAGTTGATTGTGTATAAGTTTAAGTTGATTTTGCAAGGTGGCTATTTGTTCTTCTAAACTTAGCAAGGTAGAATAGCTTGAGATTAAACCTTGTTTGATTTTTTCCTGATTATTTTCTAGAGTAGAAAGATTTTTATCAACCTTATATTTTTCACCAAGGTAAACGGCCCAAGGCATTGGTGTAGCCCCTTCTTGCAGAATATTATCTGCTTGCAGGGCTACGATATCTTTATCATATTTTAGATAATCAGCTGCTTTATTATTGGTATAGTTTTCTACTGAGCCGGTAATGCGAAAAGGTTCATAAGAGATGGCATCATCTAATAGATACTTAGACAGATCCTTGCCTGTAAGTACTTTAAAATGGTTTTGATCATTTGTTAATGCCTCAAGTTTTGCCTTGTGGGTACTTTTTTGCATGTCTAATTGAATTTGAGCGTTATCGAACTCCAGCGTGCTGACTAGGCCTAATTTTTTTTGAAGAGCCATAGTTTGAAGTTTTTTGGAGTTGATCATTATACTTGCATCTAAATTCATAATCTCTTTTTCGAGTAAGATAAGCGCGTTATAACGATTGGTAATATCATAAGTAATCTGATCTTTTATAATTTGTGCTTGCTGTTCATTTTTAGCCTTAGTTAAGTACATGGTTTGATAAGAGACGAAACTTGCTCCTTCAATGGCTTTAAGTTGTTCACGAAGCAGATCGTATTCTTTAACATTTAATGAAACTTGATTGCTGCGGACAAAAGCAGATTGAACAGCATCATCTAACTTAAGAACTGGTTTAAGTTCAGCAGCAGACAAAGGCAGTGCACTGAGTAAAACAATGCTCATAAAGACAGTTAGTAGTTTTTTGAAGGAAATTTTCATTTTTATACCTCTTAATAATGCAATTGATAAGTTAACTTATCAATTGCATTATCCTTTCTATTAGGATTTAATAGTATATCATTTATTTGGGTAGTTTAGAGTAATTAATAAGGCGCTAAAGAGGAAGTGTAAGTTCTATCCCAAAGCCGCCACCAAAAGGCTTATAGGCTTTAATACTACCATCATGTTTTTGAATAATCTGTTTAACAATAGCAAGGCCTAATCCGCCCCCTTCGTGATTTTGACTTGTGCGGGCGGTATCCGCTTGATACATAAGATCAAAGACCTTATCATAGTCTAAATTGGAAGGAGCCAGTCCGTTATTTTCTATTTTGATTAAAATGTTTGTGTCCTGATTTAAGGCAGTCAGGGTAATCTGCATATTTTTTCCCCCATGAATAACGGCGTTAGAAAAAATATTGGCAAAGACTCTGCGTATTTGATTAATATCTAAAGAAGTGCTAAGTGACTCATCTAAATCAATATGGGGCGTAAGGTGAATACTATAAGTAAGAAGCTCCTCTTGATACTCTTCAATAACTTCATCTAAAAATTTTTTAATAGGAACGCGTTGCAAAGCTACTTCTTGAATCTCTCCCATAATATAAGCATTAAGCTCTTCGACCATCGTTTGAATAGTATTTGCCTTACTTAAAATAGTCTGATAATACTTAAGTCGTTTTTTTTCATCGGATATACCAGGATTAATCAGCCTTTGTGTATAGCCTAAAATAGATGTAAGCGGTGTTTTTAAGTCATGGGAGATACAACTGATAAATTCATTTTTTTGACGCTTACTTAGCTCTATTTGCTCAGACATAAGAAAGAAATTATTGCTTAATTTTAAAATTTCATTTCTAGAATGTTTGGTAGCATAATAGCCATTTTTATGATTAAAACTATCTATTGCGGTATTGAGTTTATTAAGTGGTTTACAGACTTCTTTATTGATATAAAATAAAACGACGCTTAATAAAATAGGTAAAAAAGCTAAGGAAGCTTTGGTAGTATTATAGACGGCTTGTAAAAAAATAGCATTTAAGACACTTCTATCTTGTAATTTTTCTTTAAAGATGGGACCTAGCTCACCCAAGGTTGTAGCAGGACCTAGTTCATCTACAATAACAGCGAATTGTTCATGGAAATGCCGAAGGTTATTTGCAATATCTCGAGCAAGAAAAAGCCAAAGATAAATGACTATTGCCACAAAATTAATAACGAGAGCCAAAATAAGAATGAGGGCAAACTTCTTTTTTAAAGGCAACGCGCTCCCCCCTTTACAAGGCGGTAACCAACTCCCCATACGGTACGGATTAGTTGATTATCAGGGTCTAATTTACCGCGTATGTTTTTGATGTGTATGGTAACAGAATTAAGATCACCAAAAGTATTACCCCATACATTTTCAAAGATTTGTTCGCGGGATAAAACTTTACCCATATTATCCACTAAATAAGAAAACACTTGAAATTCTCTGGTAGATAAGTCAACTAGCAGGCCATTTCGCTTGACAATACCATTTTGCTTGTCAATGACAATATCACCTAGAGTAATTAAACTTTCATCATGTTTTAGTTTTCTTTTTTCGCGGCGTACGTGGGCATTAACTCTAGCTACAAGTTCAGCAACTATAAAGGGCTTGGTAATATAGTCATCTGCTCCGATATCAAGTCCCAATATTCTATTGCGATCAGAAGATTTGGCACTGACAAATACAATAGGACATGGCGTGATAGCCCGTACTTCCATACAAATTTCTAGGCCATCTTTGTGAGGCATCATAATATCTAAAAGAATGAGATCAATTTGTTCAGATTCTTTTTTGATAGTCCAAAGTGCTGATTCACCATCTGTAACAATGCGCGTTGCATACCCTTCATCAGTCAGACTATCTGCAATAAGTTCTGCAATAGCAATATCATCATCAGCTATTAATATATAACCCATATCCCATCATTCCTTTATACGAATTTATAATTAATTTAATCATTTAATTAGTATTATTATATATTATTTGCTCCTTAAAGACTATTTGTACTTTATTCAAATAGTCTTTAAGGAGTTATTTACAAACTTACAGCTTCAGCTTTTTTAGCAGCACGGGCTGACTTTCTGGCTTGTTTTTTCTCTTCGTGTCGTTCGAAGAGGATATAAATCGTAGGAATGAGTAATAAAGTGACAAGGGTTGAAATACTGAGTCCTCCAAATACAACAATACCCATTGGCTGCATGGTCTCACTTCCTTCGCCGAGAGCAAGCATTTGCGGTACCATAGCTAAAACGGTAGTAAGCGTGGTCATTAGTACTGGGCGTAGTCTGGTTGCAGAACCGTGAGCTACAGCGTCTATAAGACTTATGTCACTTTCTTTACGAAGCTGTTCAATATAGTCAATAAGTACAATACCGTTATTAACAACGATACCTACCAGCAAGATAATACCGATAAAGGCAGGGATGCTTAGTGAAGAACCTGCAAGGGCTAAAGACCAAACCACTCCAACAAAGGCAAAAGGTACCGAGAACATAATGATAAACGGTTTTTTAAAAGATTCAAACTGAGCAACCATAACCATGTAAACAAGAATAACAGAGATACCTAATGCTTGTGCAAGGCTAGCAAAGGATTCCATCATCATTTCCATATTACTGCCTGATACAAGGGAATAATCTCTAGGAATATTAAGGTCAGAAGTCGCTTCCAGAACAGCTGCTTGAGCAGTGCCCATGTCCAAATCTTTAAGGGTAGCAGAGATGCTTATGGAATAATTGCCATCGGTTTTAGAAAGACTCCTAAGACCGTCAGCAAGAACAATATGTGAAAAAGCACCAATAGGGATATTTTCACCAGAAGCTGAACGCACCTTGAGATTGAGCAAATCATTGACACTTTGAATCTTTTCATCTTCAAGCTTTAAGTTAACATCTACGGTATGTCCATCAATTTTAGCAGTAGTTACAGTGCTGCCTTCAATAGACATACGTAGCATAGAGGTAACAGTCTGGGTATTGATGCCCCATTCAAGAGCTCTTTCGGTATTAATCTTAATTTGTGCTTCTTCCGTTGTGTCAGAGAGGCTGCTCTCTACATCTTGAAAACCTTCAAGACCTCTTATTCTCTCTTCAACTTGTTTAGCCAGGACTTCCAGAACATCTAGGTCAGGACCTTGAACATTAATAGAGTAACCACTGCCTCCCATACCTCCCATGCTGCTGTCAGTCATAGAAACCGCTATTTTACAGTCAGGAATAGTCGCAAGCAAAGTCCTAATGTCGTCGGAGACTTCAGCTGTGGATCTTTCTCTCTCTTTTTTATCAACTAGATTCACAGAAATAGAGGCAGTGTTATTGCCACCACTCATCATACTCCTCATATTGCCGCCGGAACCAAGAGAAGAAGTGGTATTTTTTATTTCAGGAATAGCTGAAAGCTTTTCTTCTGCCATTGTGAGGTAATAATCACTAGATTCTAGGCTAAGTCCTTTAGGGAGCTCCATAGAAATACTGAGGGCTCCTTCATCAGCTACTGGCATTAAATCCATACCGATAGAAGACATTTTCATAAAAGATACAATCAAAATGACAAGACTGCCAATGATGACGATTGATTTATGAGTTAAACAGAATTTTAACAAATGTTCATAACCATTTTTAACTTTATCAAAAATAGGTGAAGGTTTTTCTATCACCTCTTTATGTTTTTTACCTGTACTTAGTTTGGCAAAAAGGCTGGGCACTAAAGTGATGGACACAACGATAGAAAAGAGCAGCGAATAGATGATAGACTGTGCCAAAGCACCAAACATAATCTTAGCTATGCCAGTTGTAAAGAAAATAGGTAAAAATACTGCTACAGAAGTAAGGGTAGAAGCTAAAATAGCATTGGTAACTGAGGTGGTGCCAACGATAGCTGAATCATGTATCCCAAGATCAGTAGAGTGCCGTTTATTAAAAATATTTTCGATAACAACAATGGAGTTGTCAACAACCATTCCTACTCCCAGTACTAGACCACCTACTGTAATCAGATTAAGGGTTTGACCAGAGAAGTACAACGCAGCTACAGCGCCAATGATAGAAAGAGGAATAGCTACAGCTACAATAACAGAAGCCCTTAGGTCCTTTAAAAAGAGCAGGATAACAATAAGAGCAATAATAGAGCTGAGAGCAAGAGTACTCCATACATTATTCATTGCAGAATTGATGTATTCACTTTCGTCATTAACAAGAGCCAAGGTATAGTCAGGGTTAGCAGTATTGAGTTTTGCTAAAGTCTTTTTGGCATCTTTCATAACCTGTACAGTATTGGCAGATTGTTGCTTATTAATAGATAAAAGTAAGCTGTCAACACCGTTATAACGATAAATAGAGGTTTGATCTGCATACCCATAAACAACATCGCAGACTTTATCTAATTGAATTGTTTTGCCAACAGCATTGGGGATCTGTAAGGCTTTAATCTGTTCTAAAGAAGTGAGTTCTTCAGCGGTTCGAAGGGTGATTTTGTTTTCACCCTCGGTAATGGTACCATAGGGAACTGTTAGATTACTGGACCTTATAATACCTGAAATCGTATCCAAAGTTACACCGTAGCGTTCAAGCATGGTGGAGTTGGCAATTACAGAAATCTCTGCAATAGAGCCACCTTGGATGTCAGCCGAGGTAATACCTTGTACCTGCTCAAAAGCAGGCTGAACAATATCTTCAGCATAACGCATAACAGTTACATCATCTAAATCACTGGTTATGACGAGTTGACTGATAGGCATAGCCGTAATATCAATTTGTGAAACAGTAGATTTATTAACACCATCTGGTAAATTAGCTTGAACTAATTCTACCTTATTACGCACATTATTAAGTGCTTCGATCATATCAATATCAAATTCAAATTGCAAAATAACAACTGAAACACCTTCCATAGAGTAGGAGACAACCGTGTCAACGCCGTTAACAGCAGACACAGCATCTTCCACCACTTTAGTTACTTGGGTATCAATATCTTCAGGACCTGCGCCCCCCCAAACAGTACTAACGGAAATAACAGGGATTTCTATATCTGGCATAAGCTCTAACGGCATTTTAGTAAAGCCCATATAACCAAATACAATAAGCACACAAAAGACCATAATAATAGTAAGAGGCCGTTTAACAGATACTTTCGTTACATTCATAAGTTTACTCCTCCTTTTCTACAGGGAAGAGGCTGTCACCATCTTTAATCAGTGAAATATTACCTATGACTACACGGTCACCTTCTTTAATACCTTGTATAATCTCTACGCTATAGGCATCAGAAAGTCCAGTCTCTACAGGGGTTTTAACAGCTTTATCGTCTGTACATATGTAAATATATTTTTGATCATCCTCTTCAAAAACAGCTTTTTTGGGGATGGTCACAGCGTTTTCAGTTTTTTCAGTAGTCAACCTGATGTCTATAGCCATTCCAGCAGGTAATTGATGTGATGTATTATCAATGGAAATCTTTACGATATAAAGAGAACTTCTGGAGTCTGTCACAAGAGAAACGTCTTTAACCACACCGGATAGGATTTTGTCAGAAACGTTGACAGAAACAGTATCCCCGGTTTTAAATTTATTCATATCCATCTCAGTAACTTGTAAGTCAACTTCCAATGCATTGAGATCAGAAATAATAAAAGCAGGCATAGACTGTGAAATCATTTCATTATCATTAAAATTAACAGTAGTAATAATGCCATTAGCAGGCGCCGTTAAGGTAAGTTTATCCAGATTACTAGAAGCAATCTTGTAGGAAACCTCTGCTTGTTCCAGTTGCTTTTTAGCCATAGCTTGAGATTCAGGAATCGTCTGATTTTTAGAAGTTTCATAAGCTTTTTTAGCATTATTTAGCTGCTGTTCTGCCTGGACAAAGGCGAGTTCAATCTTTTTAAATTGATCTTCGGAGATGCCGTCAGACTCATAAAGCTGTTTGTACATATCATAGTTTCTTTTAGCTTCTTCATAACCTATTTCAGCTAATTTGAGACCATTTTCCAGCTGATTAAGCTGGTTGTCTACGCTGCCGCCTAAGGCATTAGTATAAGCAGCTTTAGCAATTTCTAGTGCAGCTCTGGCCTGATCTACTGATTTATTAGCATCAACAGCTTTAATGCTGAGCAGTTTATCACCCTTTTGAACTTTTTGACCTAAGGTTACATAAACTTTTTCAACTGTACCCGCCATTTCAGCAGTAACTGCAATTTCTGTAGCTGCTTGTGTTCTACTACTAAAGGTATCAGAGTTTATAATTGAGGCCTTTTTAGCAGAACGGACTGTAACTGCAGTTGGTGGTGGGGTAACAGCAGCAGGTTCGGCATTATTTTTGCCACACCCGTTTAAGAGCACTATACTACCAAGTAGTAAAAATAACTTCAGTTTTTTCATTTTTTTTATATCCTCCCATAATTTTAATACTTTTATATAATAAATGGAAAATATAGCTTAGTGATGTAGAAAAAATAAAAAAGAATAAAATTTATCCATAGAAAATCCATAGAAGGTTGCTATAATCACATTAAAACAAAACTTTAGATTTTTTAAGAGGAGGCATTTTAATGGATTCACATAAAAGAAACAATAATCATAAGACTGAAAAAATAAGAGGATTCAACCCTTTAAAGTATATAGGCATGATGGGCGTTTGCTGCATACTGCCTATACTTATAGCTGTTATCTTACCGTTTTTACCATTTGGTAACCTTGGAGCTAATAGAATAATTGCAGCTATTGTGCCTTTTATTTGTCCGATCATGATGGGACTTATGATGCTAGGACTGCTTAGAGATGGTAAAAGTCATAGCTGTTGTTCACACAACAAAAAAGAAGAGACTAATGAAGAAAAGTAGAGAGTATTATTTAGTATAATTATGTAACTATAGTTACGGAGGTTTCCTTATTATTCCATTATAATGAAGTTATTAATAAGGAGGCTTAGATTATGACAAATATAAATAATTTAGAAAGACAGCATAGAGAAATATGTGAGGCAATTAATGAAATTAAAAGTTTTATAGGCAAAAATAATATAGAACAAGATTCAGGTGAGATTGCCAAGTTAATTAGCTTATTAGCTGGTAAACTAAAGATACATCTACAATCAGAAGATAGGTTTCTCTATCCTAGTTTATTAAATAATTCTCATTCTGAGATTAAACAAATAGCAGAAATTTTTATACGCGATATGGGAATGATCAGTACAGATTTTGAGAAATACAAAGAGCAATTTAATACACGGAACAAGATCATCAACAATAAAGAAAGATTAAAAAAAGAAACTGATGTGGTTTTTAAGATACTTACAGACCGCTTAAATAAAGAAGATAGTCAGTTATATCCATTAATAAAAGCTCAAGGATAATGATGGTTTTATAAGATAGTTTGTGTATGAAAGATAGGTACACAAACTATCTTTATTTTATTTTTAAAAAATATTTAATGCTAGAAAAAGTGGAACAATTTTCAAAGAAAATACGTCTATTAAAGAAATTGCAGATGTTCCTAGAAAACATCAAATAAGATTTAGAATATTACCGGAGGTGATCAGTATTTTATTGTTGTTCCTTTTATAAGGTGTTAAACTATAGGTGTATAATGATTAGTTATAAAAATTGGAGGGGATGAGTTTATGAATATAAAAAAGATAGCAGCATTTTTTCTTATAATAATGTTAGTGCTTCCGACTGCTGTATGGGGGGATAACATGGATAAAGAACTTAGTCAGCTTATTACTTCTGTAAAAAACAAAATAAATGTTCCAAGTGAGCTTACAGAATTTCGATACAGCTTAGATGTTCAAAACGAAGAGACAAAAGAAAACTTATATAGATTATCATGGGAAGATAAAGCGTATAAAATAGGTAGTGTACAAGTAGTGGCCGAGAAAAACGGCAATATTGTTAATTACTCAAAATATATGTATAACAAAGAATATAGCATCCTTGCAAAAGTATCTTATGAAGAAGGACTTAAAAATGCTAAAAGTTTTTTAAGTAAAGTAGCAAGTCATTATACTAAGCAGTTAAAATTACAGGAGCAAGTTAATATTAATCAAAGCAATACGCATGAATACAGATTTGATCACTATGTAAATGATGTTAAGGTTTCTGGTGAAACGGTTACGATTCATGTTGATAAACAAACAGGAGAAGTAGTTAATTTTTATGGTATTTCAACCTATAAAGGTACTTACGGTTCGAACCAAGCTGTAGTTACTTTAGAAAAAGCAAAAGAGAGCTACTTAAATCAAATAGGCGTTTCATTAATACATCATATATATTATGATTATGAGTCAAGAACGATAAAGAGTTTCCCTGTGTATGAAGCTAATAATAGACAAAGTAAGGCAATAGATGCTAAAACTGGACAGATTATTATACCTTTTAGGGAAAACATATTTTATACAACAGCTAAAGAAGATGCAGCAATGGGAGTAGCACCAAGAGATGCTGGCAATGTGCTTACACCCGAGGAGCAAAAAGTGGTAGATGAAATAAAAGGATTGATTACAAAGGAAAAGGCGGTAGAAGGTGCAGTGAAATATTTTCCAAAGTTAGAAAAAGCTTCTATTGTTAATGCTTACCTTAATAAATCAGTTTACGAAAATCAGTATACTTGGCAGATTCATCTTCAGAATGATACTCTTGTGGCTTCTAGCGGAGTATCTGCGCAAAAAGAAGTCTTGATGATTGCAGCAGGAGACATAAAAGCACCAAGTAATAGCTATAATATGAATTTATCTGTTGATGCTAAGACTGGAGAAATTTTAAGTTACTCTAGCTATCATAACTATGAGCCTAAAGAAAGTACTGCTTCTGAAAGTCAAATAAAAGCCAAAGTAGAAACCTTTCTAAAAAGTATAGCAAAAGATAAGTTTGCACTTACTAAATACCAAGAAATAGAAGAGTATACAGGACCTATACCTCTAGATATGAATCAGTCTTTTAAAAGCTATTACTATAGAAGAACAGTAAATGGGATACCGGTACAAGGCGATGGTCTTAGGGTAACTTATGACGTTGAAAATGATGAAGTAACAAGTTATTCTAGTACTTGGCATAAGGTAGCTTTTAAAGATGTTACTAAGGTAATAGATAAACAAAAAATAATAGATCAGATAGGTCTTGAACTAATGTATATTAATAGGGATAGTAAAACGAGAGTACTTGCTTATGCACATCAAGAAAGTTACATGACTTTTGATCCTTATACAGGTGAGCGTGTAAATAGCTATGATGGTAAACCCCTTCAGCAATCAGCAAAAACGGCTTATGATGACATTAAAGGGCATGCAAAAGAAGATATTATCAAAAAGCTGTATGACAGTGGTATTTATCTTCCAGGTTCAAGCTTTAAGCCAGATACAAATATTAATCAATATGATTTCTTAAGATTAGTTTTAAGAATAACTGAGGATAATATAACAGAAGATGAACTTTATGACAGAGCGATTAATAGAGGTATAATAGAGAAAAAAGAAAAAAACAAGAATCTAATCATCACTAAGGAACTCGCTGTAAAGTATCTTATTAATAGTACAAATTATAAGGAAGTAGCGAAGCTTTCTGAGATCTATGCCTATCCTTTTAAAGACGAAAAATCAACAGCAAAAGAATTGAAAGGTTATATAGCACTTGCTTATGGTCTTAAAATCGTAGAACAAGACAAAACAATCAATTTTAATCCAAAGGCGAAGCTTACACGAGCAGATGCCACGGTCATGATCTACAATCTGCTTTTACTTGATAAGTAACATGTTGCAAGAATGTGTTAATATCTTAGAAAAGGGCTATAACTTTGAAAGTGAACAGGTCTTTAGAAAAGATAAAGAAAGAAGATTATAATGATGAAAAGGATAACAAAAATTAGTCTGCAAAAAACTAAAGGAAGGTACAATTTATTTTTAGATGAGCTTTTCTTTTGCGGTATTAGTGAAGAAACCCTTATTAAGTTAGAACTTAAAAAAGGGATGCAAGTAGATGAAAAAGAACTAGAGGCTATTTTAAAAGAAGAAAGTCGCAATCAATGTTTTAATTATTGTATAAAGCTTTTAACGAGACAAAATTATTTTGAGAAGGTTTTAGTTGATAAATTAAAACAAAAGGAATATTCTGAAGAAGACATTGCATATGCATTAGAGAAGTTAAATACCTATCACTATATTGATGATGGAAGGCTTGCTGAAGCCTTTGTTAAAGATAAAAAAAGATTTTCTAAAAAAGGGCCTGCTTATATTGCACAGGCCCTTAGAATGAAAGGAATTGACCGGGATACCATAGCCCAGACAATTAGTGAAAATTATAGTGAAGAAGAAGAACTTCAAAATGCCAAGCAGTTAGCCCTTAAAAAAGTTGATGCTTACAGACGTAAGTGTGCGGATTCATATGCTATCAAAAATAAAATGTATGGCTACTTATTGCAAAAGGGATTTAGATCTGCCATTATTAGTAAAGTGCTTGATGGGATCTTAAGTGAAGAAGATCATTTTTGGGAGGAATAAAAAATAGAGGAGGGTTTTTATGAGGTATACCATTTTTGGCAATAATTTGCCGGCAGTATCTATTAAGCTAGAGACTGGAGAAAGTATTTATACGCAGTCAGGGGGGATGACCTGGATGACTGAAGGCATCACAATGAGTACAAATATGAAAGGTGGACTTATGAAGGGGCTTGGCCGGATGCTTACAGGAGAGTCTTTATTTATGGCAACTTATACTTCTACATCACCTAACTCAGAAATTGTTATTGCTTCATCTTTTCCAGGAAGTATTCTAGTTCTCGATGTAGATGCAGCGCACCAGTATACTTGTCAAAAAAGTGCTTTTTTATGTGCCGAGCCCCAAGTGCAATTAAGTGTTCAGACAACCAAGGGCATTGCATCTGGCTTATTTGGAGGCGAAGGCTTTTTGCTTCAAAGATTATCTGGATATGGCAAAGCTTTTATTGAGATAGATGGAAGTCTTGCAGAATATAACTTAAGACCAGGTGAAGTTTTACGGGTAGATACAGGCAATGTAGCTGTTTTTGAATCAAGTGTAAGATACGAAGTAGAGACGGTTAAAGGCTTTAAAAATATATTGTTTGGCGGAGAGGGATTGTTTTTAACAAAACTCATTGGACCCGGAAAGGTATGGCTGCAAACGATGACGATGCCAAGCTTTGCAAGCCGTATTCTCCCCTACCTTCCGCATAGAAACGAATAGCAACTAACAACTAATTTAAGCCTGATGAATATAATGAAAAAGAGATAAATGCAGTAGGCAGGCTTAAAGCAGGTGGTCATTATAAACATACAAATAGGTCATTGGGGATATATCATAGGGATAGTGGTGATAGGTATGTTCAGTACTTGGATAATCTTTAAGACTGTCAGGAAAAAAAAGTCGCACAAAGAGATTTCCAATTACATTATTATTTCAGAAGATAAAACACTTTTTAATCATAGACTTCTTTTGAAATATTTTGATGGCATTAAGTCATGGGAATATCCTATAAAAACTAAAGCCGTATTAGAAATTAAGATTGTTGGCACATTAACAGAAGGGACACTACAAGCTATTTTAGTTGATGAATGCAGCATGCCTATTAAAATTTTTAAAAACATGAATAATAATACATTCAAATATATTGCACAAAGAGATGGTAAGTTTATCATCAAATTGATTGGCTATCAGGCAAAAGGTAAATTTGGTATAGAATGTAAAATAACAGCTTAATACGAACGAATGCTCTTAGGTTATTTAAAGAGCATTTGTTTTTTTTATTCAGGGATGATGTACATCAAGTAAAAATGTCTTATAATAAGAATAAATGTTCTTTAAGTGTAATAACAAGGAAGCGGGTGGCATATGAAAATAGGATATGATATTTATGAATCAAGTTTAATTGGTCCCATTGGAATGATTGTATCAGATAGGGGGCTTGAAAGAATAATGCTTTTTGAAGAAGAAATTGACAGGTACTTAAAAGAAAATACTTTTTGCAAAAGAAATGAAGGTCTGTGTAAAGAGATAAAACAACAGATTGATGAATATTTTAAAGGAGAGAGAACATGCTTTAATTTTGCTATGCATATAGAAGGTACACCTTTTAGAGAGCAAGTATGGCAGAATCTAGCGCGTATTCC
This sequence comes from Cellulosilyticum sp. I15G10I2, assembly GCF_900095725.1. Lineage (NCBI taxonomy): Bacteria > Bacillati > Bacillota > Clostridia > Lachnospirales > Cellulosilyticaceae > Cellulosilyticum > Cellulosilyticum sp. I15G10I2. The sequence continues at coordinate 98,701 of NZ_FMMP01000016.1, read as the reverse complement.
TTATGGTACAACAATCTCATATAGTGAACTTGCTTCACGGATAGGCAATCCTAAGGCCGTAAGGGCAGTGGGCGGAGCTAATCGAGCAAACCCTATTCCGCTTATTATTCCTTGTCATAGAGTGATTGGCAAAAATGGAGAAATGGTAGGTTTTGCAGGGAGTAAAGTTGATACGAAAATAAAACTGCTTGAACATGAGCATCGTTACTTAGCTTAAGTAGGTCAGAAGTAGACTAGGGAGTTTATATGAAATTAATTATAGGTTTATTTAAATTAGTATTTTACATGATTAAAATGGTCGTTCAGACAATTATATTTTTAGGATTAATAGGTTTATGTATTTTTGTCTATGCAAGATATATAGAACCAGAATTACTCATTATTCATGAAGAAGTTATTATATCTGAGACACTAAGTTCAGACCGTAAAGCACTAAAGATCGCCCAGTTTAGTGATACGCACTTAGGCGAAGACTATACACTTAATAATCTTAAAAAAACAGTTGTAAAGATAAATGAAAATACACCAGATATTATCGTATTCACTGGAGATTTGATAGATAATAATAAAGAATATGAAGATGCGGAAGCCATTATTAGAGAGCTCACTGCCTTAAAAGCCAAACTAGCTAAAGTTGCAGTGTATGGCAATCATGATCATGGCGGAAATGGAACCCGCAGATACAAGCAGATTATGGAGCGTTCGGGTTTTATACTGCTAGATAATAGTAGTTATATAATAGATTTAGGCAATAATCAAAAGATAAATATAATGGGTATTGATGACTTACTTCTAGGTAGTCCTGATATCAAAAAAGCTACCCAAAATATAAATAAAGCGCACTATAATGTGTTTATATCTCATGCGCCAGATATAGCTGATGAGGTGAAAGCTTATCCCATAGATTTACAGCTGTCAGGACACAGTCATGGAGGACAGGTAACAATTCCGTTTATAGGATCGCCTCTTACACCACCTTATGCTAAGAAATATATTAAGGGGATGTATGAGATAGAAGGAAACACACGCATGAGGCTCTATGTCAATTCTGGACTAGGTACAAGTCAGTTAAAGTATCGATTTCTTAATATTCCTGAGATTACGGTTTTTAAATTAGAATTCAAATAATAAAAATGAATAGATGAAAACAAATAGAAAAACATATTTGAATAATTAAGCCAAAAGAACTGATAGAGGGTGTTAATTTTGAATATAAATTTACAAACGTTCTTCAAGAATAGACAGCAGCAGATAAGAGGCATAAGGGATATAAGGGTGTTTCCAAGATTAATAGTCTCTTTCGTACTATTAATTATATCTCCTCTAATTATTTCATTTGTTTTTTACTTTTCTAAAGTTAGCAATGCAATGGTAGAAAAAACAGGTAATATGATGGTACAGAATTTACAGCAAGTAGCAGATAATCTAGGTAATAAAAATTTTACTTTAGAAAATGAAATTATACAGCTTAGCCGCGTTAAACTGATTCAATATATCCTGAAAAACTATCATTCGTTAGATACAGCAACACTCTATGAAGTCAAACAAGACATTCATCAATTTGTAGCAGGACAAATGTCCTATCTTAACCAGACCTCTCAGATTACTCTATATACCCGAGATTATGATTATATCGTAGCCTATGGTGGAATGAATAAAAAATATGAAATAACAAAAGATGAGCTAAAGAAAATTATAGAAGGGACAAAGAAAAATAAGCAAAGAACATTGTTTAACATAACAAAGGATAAGGGACAGCTTATTATTTCAATTGAAATAAAAGATACTAAAACCAACATGCCTATTGGGTATATGTTAGTAAGATTAGATGAAACCTATTTTAGTCAAATGTATAGATATTTGTATCTCAAAGAGCATGAGACAACATTTATCATTGATCAAGAAAATACTATTATATCAGGAGGGTCACAGTTTGGAAAAAGAGGCGAGCGTGTTAAAGGCGTTAATTTATTTCAGGAGATAATGGATACAGGTAGTGAAGATGATAGTAGTTTTATAACAACAATAGGTGATAAAAAATATCTGTGCAGCTTTGCAGCCATTAAGAATTTAGATATGTATATAGTAAGTTTAATACCTACAGTATATCTGTATCAAGAGGCATATGCCTTCTGGATTTCTACGGGTATTGTATATATCATTACATTAGTAATAGCTATAATAGTGGCTTATTTGATCGCGAAGAGTATTTCGAGTCCTTTGCAACAGTTAACAGCAGCCATGAACCGTGTGAAGAGTGGTACGCTACTTGCTACGCATATTGATCCATATAGAGATGAAATAGGCATGGTGGTTAATAACTTTAATGAGATGGTGATGCAGCTTAAGCAACAATTACTAGCCATTCAACATACAGAAAAACAAAAAAGAAAAATGGAACTCAAAGCACTGCAAGCGCAGATCAACCCTCACTTTTTAGTTAATACCTTAAACAGCATTAAATGTCTTACAGCTATACAAAATACTCCCAATATAGAAGAACTAATATCAGCCCTTATTAATCTGGTGTACCAAGCTATGAGTAAAGGTGACGATATGATTACAATAGACCAAGAAATACAGCTTGTAAAAGACTATATGACGATACAGAGATATAGATATTTTGATAAGTTTGAAATTATTTATGACCTAGATGAAAAAGCATTAGGCTATAAGTTGCCAAGACTCTTATTGCAGCCAATTATAGAGAATGCAATCATTCATGGGCTTGCACCTAAAGATGGGGTTGGACTTATTAAAGTTAAGATAAGAGATGAGAAAGAAGAGATAAGGATAACCGTAATAGATAATGGTGTGGGCATATCAGAAGAGAAAATTTCAGAAGTTTTAAAAGATAGTATAAAAAATAAGTCTAAATCTGCATTTACAAGTATAGGAATAGCTAATATTGACAGTAGAATAAAGCTTATTTATGGAGAACAATATGGTGTTTATATTTCTAGTACACCCCATATGTATACAAGTGTAGAAATCAATATTCCTAAAATGTAAGGGGGAAACAGTATGTATACGCTTTTAGTAGTGGATGATGATATGTTTTTTAGGACGAGCCTAATCAGCATTATAGAACAAACGGAGTTGCCAATCAATCAGGTTTTTGTGGCAGGAGATGGACAGGAGGCTATAGATTTTTTAAATCAGAAAAAAATAGATATAGTTATCACTGATATGAGTATGCCAAATGTTGATGGTGTTCAACTTATAAGATATATTAAACAAGTATTTAATCACATAAAATTTATAGTCCTTAGTGGATTTGATGATTTTTTATACGTAAAGGAAAGTATACAGCTTGGAGCAATTGATTATTTATTAAAACATAGCCTTACCGTAGAAAGCCTACATAATATTTTTAAGAAAATACAAGAAGAATTTAAAAGACCCTCAGAACTCGAGCAAATTAAAAAGAACATGGAGCTTTTAACTCCACGTCTTAAATATGATTTTATACGAGAATTAATTGTGGGAGACATACAAGACGAGACAGTGATCAAAGAGTTTATGGAGGATGCACAAAACAATCTCAGCTTTTCAAGTTATGCAGTAATAGCACTTAAAATAGATGACTATTTTATAATACAAGAAAAATTTGATTCTTTAAAAGCTATATCAAATTTCCAAAAAAACTTTTTAGCAATATGCCAGCAAACAATAGATACATTTGGCTGTGGCATAATATGCCATGTTCAAGAAGGTGATTTTGCAGCGGCAATATCACTCGGAAATATTCATAGTGAACTTGAACTTTATAACATACTGAATGAATATGTATCACGTTTAAGAGCTTGCCTTAAAAGGTTCATGAATATAACCTGTTGTTTTGGCATTGGAAAAATATCTAACAACTATATGAATATGCATGCGCAGTATTTAGACGCAGTTAAGAGACTTCAGAACACATTTTATGGCGGAAAAGATAAAGTTATAACGAGCGTCAGTACTAGTATTCCCATGGTCATTCATCCAGGATTAAGTATGGAACTCGAAAGTAAGATTTTAAAATATGTCTACAAAGGAGATGCCTTAGCTTTAGAAGAAGAATTTGATCACTTATTTAGTGAAATAATGACCAATAAATATTCGGCACAATCTGTTCAGATGTTAGCCATAGAATTAATTAATCTTATTAATAAGATTTGCAGAGAGGCAGATATAACAAAAGATAAAATTTTTGAAGAAGATATACAACCTCATATAAAAGTATATCAATATCAGACATATGGGGACCTGCACAAATGGTTGAGTGATATATTTAAAAAGGTGACACACTATATGTATAAGGTACTAGATAATGATTATTGTGAAATAACAAAAAAAGCTTTAGCCTATATAGATAATCATTTCGGAGAAAGTATTTCTTTAAATGAAGTGGCTGGGTATCTGAATATTAATAGTGCCTATCTTAGCAGAGTATTTAAAAAAGACATACAAAAAGGACTGACAGAGTACCTTAACCACTATCGTATTATAAAAGCTCAGGAACTCATTCGAGGAAGCAATATAAAAGTAGTAGATATCTATAAAGAGGTAGGGTTTTCTAGCTATAATTATTTCTTTAAAGTATTTAAAGAAGTAACAGGAATGACTCCTGTTGAATACAAAAATAATAAATTATAATCAATAGAGAGTATTCCTATTGGTTATTTTTTATGTAAAAAAAATAGAGTGTTAGTAAAAAATGTGTAGTTTAATCCAAGTGAATTTAGAATTACTATATAAATATACTAAAATGTATAAAAAAGTACAAAAACAGGGGGTAATTTATGAAAAGATCGATGTTTAAAGTAATAGGAACAATACTGGCAGCTTCAATGTTTGTGGTGTCAGGCTGCAGCATGACACCACCAAGCAAGCAAACAGATACTCAGGCAGAAACTAAAACAGAAACTAAAATCGTATCGGAAGAAACAAAAAAAGAAGAAAAGAAGACGCTTAAAATAGGATTTACAGTACAAAATTTAGCTAACCCTTATTTTGTAGCTGTTGTACAAGGGGTACAAGATTATTGTGAAGAAAATGGCATAGAAGTAACAATACATGATGCGAAAGCAGATCCTAATGCACATATTAATGCCATAGAAAATTTCATTGCTCAAGGTGTAGATGCAATCATGGTTAGCCCAGTTGATCAAATTGCTCTTGAGCCTATTGTGAAAAAAGCACAAGAGGCGAATATTCCAGTTATTTCAGTTAATCAAAACGTTGAAGGAAGTTCTGCTCTTATTGCTTTAAATGAATATGACTATGGATTTGCAGGGGGGAAAATAGCAGGGGAATGGATTAAAGAAACATTAGGCGGTAAAGCAAAAGCAGCTATTCTTATCTACCCAGAAATAATATCACTTGTTGACAGAGGAAATGGCTTAAAAGAAGGTATTTTAAGCGTATGTCCAGATGTAGAGATCGTTGCAGAGCAATCTGCAGCTGTACCTGAAAAAGGAATGACAGCAGCAGAGGCTTTCTTACAAGCACATCCTGACTTAAATGTCATTGCAGGTATTAATGATGGAGGTGCCTTAGGCGCATTTGAAACATTTGCAGCAGCAGGAAAAACTAAAGATAATGCATGTATTGTAGGACTGGATGCAACAGAGGAAGCTATCAAAAAGATTAAAGAAGGCAGCATGTATGTTGGAACAGTTGATATTGATCCATACGGAACAGGGAAACTTGCAGTGGAGACAACACTTAAAGTACTAGAAAGCGGGCCAATAGTAGAAACTGTTAAGATTCAGATGGTCCCTGTTACAAAGGCAAATATTGATCAGTATTAATAGTTTGAAATCTAAGAGCGGCAAAATGCCGCTCTTGGATTTTAAAGCAAAAAGGAGGGACCAAAGTGAATAGTACGGTGCTTGAATTAAAAAATATTCGAAAGTTGTATCCTGGGGTAGTTGCTTTAGATGGTGTTTCGATGACATTTAAAAAAGGAGAAGTTCATGCTATTGTAGGTGAGAATGGTGCAGGGAAATCAACTTTTATCAAATGTATAACAGGCGCGATAGAGCCTACAGAAGGAGAGATTATTTATAAAGGAGAATTTATAGCCCATAATAATCCTGCAAGATCTTTAGAAATGGGAATATGTGCTATCTATCAGGAATTTAATCTTATTCCTTATCTAAATGTGGCAGAAAATATTTTTTATGGCAGATATAAAAAAAGGGGCATGTTCGTAGATTATGAGAGCATGTATAAAGAAACAAAAGAAATATTAGATGATCTAGGTGTAAAAATTGATCCTAAAACATTGGTCAAAGACTTAACAATAGGGTATCAACAGATCATAGAAATCGCTAAGTCTATATCAAGGCGCGCAAAAGTTATTATTATGGATGAGCCGTCAGCCCCGCTAACAAATAGTGAACTCATATATTTATTTAAAATGGTTGCAAAATTGAAAGAGAGAGGCTGTGCTATTATTTACATCTCTCACAGATTAGAAGAAATCTTTGAAATTTGTGATAAAGTAACTGTATTTAGAGATGGAAAATATATTCAAACACTATCCGTATCAGAAACGAATAAAGAAGAACTCATAACACTTATGGTAAACAGAGATCTTGGAGAGCAATTTCCACCTAAACAACTTGCTAAGAAAGACAAAATATTAGAAGTTAAAGGACTTAATACAGATATTATAAAAGATATTCATTTTGAAGCTTACGAAGGTGAAATATTAGGTTTTGCAGGACTAGTTGGAGCAGGAAGAACAGAAACAGCAAGAGCTGTATTTGGTGCAGACAAGATAAAGAGCGGAGAGATTTTGTTAAATGCCAACAAGCTCAATATTAATTCGCCAAAAGATGCTATAGCAGCTGGTATTGGCTTAATACCAGAAGATAGAAAACAACATGGCGCATTATTGCATATGAGCATTCAAGAAAATACAACTTATGCCCATTTAAGTAACTTTGCGAATAGATTTGGACTTATTGATTCTAAGAAAGAAATAAAGATAGTTACTGAGTATAAAGAAGCTCTAAAGATTAAAACGCCTTTTCTATCCCAAAAAGTAAAGAATTTAAGTGGAGGCAATCAGCAAAAAGTAGTGCTTGCTAAATGGCTTATTACAGATTGTAAAGTACTTATATTTGATGAACCAACAAGAGGAATAGATGTAGGAGCAAAACAAGAAATTTATCAGCTAATGATAGAGCTTGCAAAGCAAGGCAAAGTTATCATCATGATTTCTTCTGAAATGCCAGAGCTCCTTGGTATGTCAGATAGAATAATAGTTATGCATGAAGGTCGTATAACAGGTGAGCTATATAGAGAGGATGCAACGCAGGAAAAAATATTAAGCATGGCATCCGGTGGACAGGAGGAAGTAGAATGAAAAATAAAGTTGATTGGTCAAAATATGGTATACTCGCAGCGCTCATTGCACTCATTGTGTTTTTTTCAATAGTGACAGATTCATTTTTAACATCTGTTAATATTATGAATGTACTCAGACAAGTGGCTATCATAGGGATGTGTTCAGTAGGCATGACATTTGTTATTTTAACAGGGGGAATAGATCTTTCAGTAGGGTCAGTAATAGGTGTCTCAGCTGTAACTGCGGCTACACTTATGGGTGGAGGAACACATCCGATACTCGCATGTTTAGTAGCACTTGTAATAGGGTTTGTAATAGGATTAATAAATGGTGTATTAATTAATGAACTAGATATGTTTCCTATGATAGCGACATTAGGTATGATGACATTACTAAGAGGCGTGGCATACTTAATCAGTGGAGGCAAGCCAGTATATGGCATTCCTAAATCATTTTTATTCTTAGGCCAAGGCTATATATCTTATTTTCCAGTACCCGTCATTATTATGGCCATAGTATTTATAGTTGGATTTATCATACTTAATAAAACAGTTTTTGGCAGGACCGTCTATGGAACAGGCGGGAACCAAGAAGCTTCCAGACTTTCCGGAGTATCTGTTAAGAAGGTAAAATATAAGATTTATGCGATAGAAGGAATCCTTGCAGCAGCAGCAGGTATTATACTTGTTTCACGTGTAAACAGCGGGCAGCCAGCAGCTGGACAAAGCTATGAAATGGATATTATTACTGCCTGTGTATTAGGCGGCGTAAGTATTAATGGTGGAGAAGGTAAGATTGGCGGCGTATTAATTGGTGTACTCATTATGGGTATTTTAACTAATGGTATGATTCTTATGAATGTTAATGAATTTTGGCAATGGGTAGTCAAAGGCGGCGTACTGCTTCTGGCAGTAGCAATAGATAAAGTTTCTCAAAAATATAAAGCTAAAGTTGTCTAGCTATAAAACTAAGGAGGTAATACATATGTGGCATTTAGACTTAGAAGCAAAACCGGATTTTATGGAAGCAATGAAAAGAGTGTATGCATGGTATGATAATGAAATATTAGATAGACCCCCTATTAGGTTCTCAGCACATAATGAAGAATATAGCCATGTGGACACGCTTAATAAATGGAGCAATCTAAAGGAAAGATGGTATGATACTGAATATCGTGTTGAAAGTTTTATTAAAGGTTTAGAAAGCAAGAAATTTCTAGGAGAAACTTTTCCAGTATTTTGGCCTAACTTAGGGCCCAATGTATATGCAGGTATTTTAGGCGGAGAAATAGAGTTCGGAGATGTTACATCTTGGGTACATCCAATTGTTAAAGAAAAAGAAGATATTCATAAAATAAAGTTTAATATGGAGAGCGAATATTTTAAGAAGTTAGAAGAAATGACACGCTATGCTTTGACACGATGTAAAGATAAATTTATGGTAGGTTATACAGATCTTCATCCAAGCCTAGACTGCGTTGATGCCCTAAGAGGAACGACAGATGTTTGTATGGATATGTATGATGATGAAGACTTTGTCAAACAATTAGCAGATAAATGTTATGTGGATTTTGAATTTATGTTTAACTACTTCGATAAGATGCTGAAGGAACATAATCAATTATCAGTAAGCTGGATGAATATTCCATCCTTTGAAAAAATGCATATACCAAGCTGCGACTTATCTGCCATGCTTTCCAATGAGTTTTTTAAAGAATTCTCCTTACCTTATGTTAAAAAAGAAGTAAAACTTGCTAAACATAACATATTCCATCTTGATGGCAAAGAAGTAGCTAACCATTTAGATGATATTTTAGCCATTGAAGAAATTGATGCAATTCAATGGGTACAGGGAGTAGGAAATAATAAACCTATCATGCAATGGATACCGCTCATTAAGAAATGCCAGGCAGCTGGTAAAGGGGTCGTAGTAGATTTAGAAACGTATGAATTGGAAAGTTTTATTGACGCAGTAGACCCAAAAGGAATTTATTTATGTATGAACGTAACAGATACCCAGACTCAGAAGGATATTATAAAAAGAATAGAGATGTGGTAATAAAGATGGTACTATACCGATAACATAGAAGATAAAATATAACAAAAAATGGATGGAGGTAATTTTTCTGACCTCTATCCATTTTTTGTTATATTTTATTTATTTAAGTTTATTTCACATTAAGTACAATGCATGCATATACATATATGGAATGCATAAAAATACAAAAATATTAATAAAAATTCGAAAAAACTCTTGAAAAAAAATTAAAAGTGCTTATAATTATAACTATCATAAAGAGTTGGAGTATTTATTAAAGAAGGTTTAATGATTGAATTTAAGCAGCTATGCATGATTTAAATCAGGCATAGACACAATAGATACAATAAGCGAATGGAGGGTTATTTATGAAATTGATACAAGGCGGCATTACAGCAGCAAAAGGATTTAAAGCAGCCGGAGAATATATAGGGATTAAAAATAAAAGAAAAGATTTAGCCATTGTTTACAGTGAAACAGGATGTATTTATGCAGGTGCATTTACTCAAAACGTTGTAAAGGCAGCACCCGTTATATGGGATCAAAAAGTATTAGAAAGCGGAAACAAAGTGCATGCTATTGTAGTAAACAGTGGTAATGCGAATGCAGCAACAGGTGAAAAAGGTTTTAAAGATACTGAAGAGATGGCATTAACTACAGCAGAGGCTTTTGATGTACAAAAAGAAGAAGTGCTTGTTTGTTCAACAGGGGTAATCGGAGTAGAGTTACCTATGGCTGTTATTAAAGAAGGTATTAAAAAAGTAGCCCCTAAGGTAAGTGAAAAGTTAGAATCTGCAAATAATGCAGCAGAAGCAATTCTTACAACTGATACAGCGAGCAAAACAATTGCTATCCAGCAGAATATAGGGAATGTAACGGTAAATATTGGCGGTATGGGTAAAGGTTCAGGTATGATCCATCCTAATATGGCAACGATGCTGGGCTTTATTACAACAGATGTTAATATTACACAGCCTATGCTTCAAAAAGCGCTTAAAAAAGCGATTGATACCACTTTTAATATGATTACCGTAGATGGTGATACAAGTACTAATGATTCAGTATTAGTTCTTGCAAGCGGTCTTGCAGGCAACGCGCTTATTGATACTGAAGGCGAAGACTATGATAAGTTCTTTGAGAGCTTATATGAAGTATGTAAGTATATTGCTATTTCTATTGTTAAAGATGGAGAAGGCGCAACTAAATTATTAGAAGTCAGCCTTACAGGTGCTGGTAACTTTGAAGATGGGAAAGCACTTGCAAAAAGTGTTTTAACTTCCAGTCTTGTTAAAACTGCCTTTTTTGGTGAAGATGCTAACTGGGGAAGAATCTTCTGTGCAATGGGTTACTCTGGGGTGAAATTTGATCCAAGTACCGTTGATATAGCGGTTGAAAGTATTGCTGGTCATGTGAGTATGTTAAAACAAGGACTTCCTGTTAAATTTAGTGAAGCAAAAGCAAAAGAAGTCTTACAAGAAAATGAAATTAAGATATTAATTACAATGCAAGAAGGCAGCACAGCAGTAACAGCTTGGGGCTGCGATCTTAGCTATGATTATGTCAAAATAAATGGGGATTATAGAAGCTAGGAGGAAGTTATGATGAATGTTGTACTCGAAAAAGCAAATGTACTTATTGAAGCACTTCCTTATATAAGAGCTTTTAATGGCAATACTGTAGTCATTAAATATGGTGGAAGTGCCATGCTAGACCCAGAAATTAATAAGACTATTGTACAGGATATGGTGTTATTAAAGCTTGTTGGCTTAAAGCCTGTCATTGTACATGGCGGGGGTCCAGAAATTAACGGGATGCTAAAAAGACTTGATATACAGTCGGAGTTTATTAATGGTTTAAGAGTTACCACAAAAGAAACAATGGAAGTTGTAGAGATGGTACTTGCAGGTAAAGTTAATAAGCAAATTGTTGAGATGATCTCAGGACAAGGCGGGCTTGCTGTTGGACTTACAGGCAAAGACGGTAAAATCCTCCGTGCTAAAAAGATCATCAAAGAAGGTGCTGATCTAGGTTTTGTAGGAGAGATAGAAAAAGTAAATACGTCTCTTATTCATACATTAATAGATAATGGGTTTATTCCTGTTATATCCCCTATTGGTTCAGATGATGAGGGGAATACTTATAATATCAATGCTGACTACGCAGCAGTGGCAATAGCTGCAGCGCTTAAGGCCCAGAAGCTAGTGTTTTTAACAGATGTTGAGGGCGTTCTTAAAGATAAAGATGATCCGTCCACACTCATTTCATATCTTAATGATGAAGAGGCAAAAGACTATATTGCATCGGGGGTTATAGCAGGTGGTATGATTCCAAAGGTTGAGTGCTGTATGGAAGCTATTGAAAAAGGCGTTTCTATGGTGCATATTCTTGATGGCAGACTAGGACACGCGCTTGTACTTGAAATTTATACGCACAGTGGTATTGGCACAATGATGTATAAAAAGGGGGATGATGTATGTCTGGATATGTAGAGCTTGGTCAAAAATATGTAATGAACTCTTACAATAGATTTCCTATTGTAGTCACATATGGAGAAGATGTTTATGTGTATGATGATAAAGGAAAGAAATACCTAGACATGTGCGCAGGAATAGCTGTTAATGCTTTAGGTTATTCTCACCCGGCACTAAGCGCTGCCCTTAAAGAGCAAGTTGATAAACTGCTCCATATTTCAAATCTCTATTATATTCCACAGCAGATTGAAGCTGCTAAGCTTCTTGTAGAAAACTCTCTTTTTGATAAAGTTTTCTTTTGCAACAGCGGGGCAGAAGCTAATGAAGCAGCGCTTAAGCTCGCTCGAAAATACGGCAAAAATATAAATGAGAAAAAGACAAAAGTTATCACAATGAACCATTCGTTTCATGGCAGAACGTATGGTGCTCTTTCAGCAACAGGGCAGACAAAGTATCAAAAAAACTTTATGCCGGTTATGGAAGGCTTCAGTTATGCAGAATATAACAATATAGACAGTTTTAAAGAACTGATTGATCAAGATACCTGTGCTGTACTTATAGAAGTGATTCAAGGTGAAGGAGGTATTATTCCGGGGAATAAGGAATACCTTCAGGAGGTTCAAAAGATTTGCCACGCGTACGATGCGCTTCTTATGATAGATGAAGTGCAAACAGGAATCGGCAGAACGGGTACGTTATTTGCCTTTGAAAACTTCGATCTTCAGCCGGATGTGATTACCCTGGCTAAAGCACTTGGAAGCGGCGTGCCTATCGGGGCGATGTTGTGCACCAGTAAAGCAGATGTCTTTGTACCGGCAGATCATGCTTCTACCTTTGGAGGAAACCCTCTGGCGACTACAGCAGCTAAAGTTGTACTTGAGGAGCTTATTCAAAAGGATCTTCTTAGTCATGTAAAAGAAGTGGGAGCTTATCTTGAGGGCGAGCTGGTTAAGCTGAAAGAATCATTTGATGTGATCACAGATGTAAGAGGTATGGGACTTATGCAAGGCATTGAACTTAAAGTGGCCCCAAAAGAAGTTGTTAGTAAATGTATCGAAAAAGGTATGCTTGTTGTAGGAGCCGGAGAGAATGTAGTGCGTTTTGTTCCGCCGCTTGTTATAAATAAAGAGCAAATTGATGAATGTATCAGCATTTTAAAAGAGTCATTAAAAGAACTCTAAAGAAATGATACAGTAAGTTAGATGATATATAGAGTGTATTGCAAAAACACCTTGCGCATTGCAGGGTGTTTCGTTTTATAGGTACAGATAGCTGTAAATATTGGGAAAACTAAAAGTTTAATTTCATAAACTTGACTAGCCTGCGGCGTTATAGTAAACTACATGAGACTAAGCCAAATACAGACAGTTCATTCGTACCATCCTGTCTATAAACAAAACTAGGGCATAACTGCATAACTATGTGGTTTAACTCCCCTTGCAAAAAGGGCTTTTTTTGTTTGTGGACATTTAATGTCCTTTTTTTATTATTTAAAACAATGTATATATATAATGTTAAAATTATTTTACTATAGATTATTAACTTAAAGAGGAGGCCCAAAAGTTATGAGAAAAATAGGATTAACGACTACAGTTCCGATAGAAGTATTGATTGCAGCGGGTTATACGCCGATAGATCTCAATAATATTTTTATAACTTCTAAGGATTACTCTAAATATATAGATATAGCTGAGAGAGCGGGCTTTCCAAAAAGTTTATGTGCTTGGATTAAGGGCCTTTACGGTGTATGTATTGAAGAAGATATAAAGGAGATCGTAGGCGTTGTGGGAGGGGACTGTTCAAATACAAAGGCACTTGTAGAAGTACTTGCGTTAAAAGGCATTCAGATACATCCTTTCTCTTTTCCGCATAGTCATACATTAGAAGATGTAGAAGGTGAAATAAGAAAGCTTATGAAGAGCTTTAAGGTAAAGTATAGAGACGCAGAAAATGTGAGAGAACAGTTAGCGCCACTCAGAACCCTTGCTAAAGAAATAGACAGGCTGACTTATGAAGAGCATAAAGCTACGGGCTTTGAAAATCATCTCTATCAAGTCAGTCTAAGTGATTTTAATGGAGATCCATTAGGATTTGAAAAAGATCTGAAGCAAGCTATAGAGGTTATTAAAAAAAGAGCGCCTTTACACAAAAAATTAAGATTAGGTTATATAGGGGTTCCCCCTATGACGGCTGATCTTTATACATTCGTTGAGAAGTTTGACGCGCATTTTGTTTATAATGAGGTACAAAGAGAATTTGCCTTTCCAAGAGCAGGGGAGGCACAGAATATATTTGAGCAGTATTATGATTATACTTATCCATATGATATTCGCTTTAGAATAAAAGAGTTAAAAAAACAAGTTGAGATAAGAGAGCTGGATGCGATTATCCACTATACTCAGGCTTTTTGTTATCGTGCAGTGGAGGATATTGTCCTCAAGGAGCAGCTGGATCTTCCTATTTTACACATTGAAGGGGATAAACTTAATACGCTAGATGCTAGAACAAAGCTAAGACTGGAAGCTTTTTTAGATATGCTGCTTGATTTAAAGGAGGGAAAAGCATGAGCGTACTAGGGATAGACCTTGGAAGTCGTGAAGTTAAGATTGTGCTTATGGAAAATAGCCAGATTATCATGCAGCAAAAGGTAAGTACAATGACTTTTTATAGAGATTACTGTAGTTTTGACGGCAAAGTTAAGGTTGATTTGGAAAAATTAAACCTAGGAGAATTAGAGCAAGCTGTTTCTACAGGGTATGGCAGAAATAATACGGATTTAAAATATTTTACACCTATTAATGAAATCAAAGCCCATGTTTATGGCAGTATCTATCAAGGCGGGCTTAGAGATTATATACTTTTAGACATAGGTGGGCAAGATGTCAAGGTTATTAAAGTGGAAAAAGGTATGACTACAGACTTAGAACTTAATGAAAAATGTGCAGCGTCTTGTGGTCGATATTTAGAAAATATGGCACAGGTACTCGAGATGCCGTTAGATAAAATGAGCAATTACTATGAAGATCCCATAGAACTTAATGCAACTTGTGCTGTTTTTTCGGAATCAGAACTCATAGGAAAAATAGCAGAAGGCATAAGTCTTGAGAGACTATGTGCAGGTGTTAACTATTCACTTTATAAAAGACTTAGACCACAACTGAGTGACTTTAGAGGAGATACTGTAGTTTTATCAGGCGGTGTCGCACGCAATGGAGCAATTAAAAAATATCTTGAGAATGACTATAAAGAAGTGATAGTGCTAAAAGAGCCTCAATTTAATGGAGCTATAGGGTGCTGCTATTATGCAGAGAAAATATTAGCACATCATAAGAGAGATGCAAGGAGGAAGTAAAATGTATATTTTAAAAACAGAACATAGCTTTGATAGTGCACATTTTCTTGCAAACTATAAGGGGAAATGCAGCAATATTCATGGACATAGATGGCGGGTTGAGGTTGAGGTACAGGCCAAAGAGCTTATGGAAGATGGACAGCTTGAGGGGATGGTTGTAGACTTTGGAGACTTGAAAAGGGTTGTTAAGGATTTAGTAGATGCTTATGATCACGCGCTGATTATTGAGCAAGGCACAATGAGGCAAGAGACTTTAAAATGTCTAGAACAAGATGGATTTAGAATGATAATAGTAGATTTTAGGCCTACGGCAGAAAACTTTGCGGCTTTTTTCTTTAAAGAGATAAAAGCTAAAGGGTTTGGGGTTAAAAGGGTTATCGTTTATGAGACCCCTATCAATAGCGCCGCGTATGAAGAAAGTGGGATGAATTAAAATGACATTTAAAGTAGTTGAAAAATTTGTAAGTATTAATGGCGAAGGGCTTAGGGCTGGGCAACTGGCTGTTTTTATAAGATTTGCAGGCTGTAATTTAAACTGTAGCTATTGTGATACGATGTGGGCAAATGAGAAATATGTTTCTTACGAAGAAATGTCTCTAGAAGCCATTTATCACTATATCAAATCAACTAAGATAACAAATATTACGCTCACTGGGGGAGAACCTCTCTTAGAGACGCATATTGAAGCATTATTAAAAACACTTGCTCAAGATAAAGAACTTCGTGTAGAAATAGAGACCAATGGCAGTATCGAGCTTAGGAGGTTCTCTCAGATAGATCATCCACCAAGTTTTACAATGGATTATAAACTGCCTTCAAGCGGTATGGAAAATAAAATGCTAATAGATAATTTCAAGTACCTTACCCTAAAAGATACCGTTAAGTTTGTAGCAGGAAGCAAGGAGGACTTAGAAAAGGCAGGAGAGATTATCAATGTATTTAACCTTGCAGGGCAGACCAATCTATATATTAGCCCTGTATTTGGAAAAATTGCTGTAGAAAGTATTGTAGAGTTTATGAAAGTGCATCATATGAATGGGGTGAACTTACAAATCCAGCTTCATAAAGTGATATGGGACGTAAGTCAGAGAGGAGTATAGAGATGGCCGTTGATATAAAAAAAATTGAAGAACATATAAGGGGTATCTTAATAGCATTAGGTGATGACCCGGACCGCGAAGGCTTAAAGGATACGCCGCAAAGAGTTGCTAAAATGTATCAAGAAGTTTTTGAAGGCATGACTTATACAAATGATGAAATAGCTGAAATGTTTAATACAACCTTTGAAGAAGACAGTCTTATAGAAGGAAGTAATAACGATATTGTTTTAATGAAGAACATAGAAATTTTTAGTTATTGTGAGCATCATCTGGCACTTATGTATAATATGAAGGTTGCTGTAGCCTATATCCCAAAGGAGAAAGTCATTGGATTAAGTAAAATTGCAAGAATAGCAGATATGGTAGGGCGCAGGCTCCAGCTTCAAGAAAGAATTGGTACTGATATTGCAGAAATTATACAGCAAGTTACGGAGTCAGAAGATGTAGCCATCATCATAAAAGGTGAACATGGCTGTATGACTTCTAGAGGTATACAAAAGCCGGGGACCAAGACATTAACGACAACATTAAGAGGAAGGTTTAAAGAAGACCAGATGCTGCAGCATCAACTTATGATGCTGTATAAATAAGGTGTTACGCATTAAAAAATATAATAGAAGAAAGGGAGAGTAAAATGAATAAAGAGAAAGCTGTAGTTGTATTTAGCGGAGGACAAGACAGTACCACCTGTCTATTTTGGGCAAAGAAGAGATTTAAAGAAGTCATAGCATTATCATTTGATTATAATCAAAAGCATAAGTTAGAGCTTGAATGTGCCAAGGCTATCTGTGAAAAACATGATGTAGAGTTTCATATTTTAAATTTGGATTTGTTAAATCAGCTAGCGCCTAATTCTTTGACAAGAAAGGATATAGCGGTTGATAAAGATGCACCAGAAGAAGGACCGCCAAATACTTTTGTAGATGGAAGAAATTTATTATTCTTAACATTTGCGGCGATCTTTGCTAAACAAAGAGGGATTAATACACTTATAACAGGTGTTTCACAAAGTGATTTCAGCGGATATCCAGATTGCAGAGATGTTTTTATAAAATCTTTAAATGTAACTTTAAATTTAGCGATAGATTTTCCTTTTGATATTCTTACACCTCTGATGTGGATTAATAAAGAAGAAACTTGGAAGATGGCACATGATCTAGGGGTTTTAGAGATTATAAAAGAAGAGACACTAACTTGCTATAATGGACTAAAAGGCCGTGGCTGCGGGGAGTGCCCAGCCTGCAAACTTCGAGAAAAAGGTTATTTAGAATTTGAGAAAAATTATTTGAAAAAAATTAAAAAGACTATTGACAAAATAAAATAATAGTCATATATTATAAGTGTAATTAGCACTCACTTAAATAGAGTGCTAACAAAAATAAAAAATTATCTAAAGGAGGAATTGATATGTTTGGATTAACACCTTTCAATCGCCATGCAGTACAAAAAACTAATAATGAATTTGTGGATTTCTACAATATGATCGATGACTTTTTTAATGACAGTTTTTTACCGGGAAGAAGTCTTAGAAGTGATACGTTTAAACTTGATGTTAAAGAAAACGAACAAGAATTTTTAATTGAAGCTGAAATGCCAGGAATCAAAAAAGAAGAAATTAATTTAGATTATAATGATGGCAGATTAACCATCCTAGTTCAAAGAAATGAAGAAGTTAATGAAGAAAAGCAAAATTATATTCATCGTGAAAGAAGAGCTGCTTCTATGCAAAGAGGCCTTTATCTTAAGAATATTAAAGCAGACAGTATAGATGCAAAACTCGAAAATGGCATCCTTAAAATAATTGCTCCAAAATTGGAGCTTGAAGCGAACAAGCAGCGCATTGAAATTAAATAAATATATAAAGACCTCTAGCCCTTGCTAGAGGTCTTTATATATTTCAAGAAATATTAAAAGATTTAGAAAAACAACAAAGTTGATATAAAAACTTGCAATTATTTGTGATAATATAGTATTATTATAAACAATATAAATTATTTAGTAGAACTAAAAAAGAGGGGAGAATTGTTACCATGACGATTAAACGCAAACTTATATTCTCATTTTCCTTCTTAGGTATTTTATTAATAGCCGTAGGAATTTTTTCTATGGAAATACTTAATAAGATGAATGAAAAATCAACACTAATTACCGAGGAAGTTATACCGCAACTTAATTATGTACAAAACCTCAATTTTGAAGTGGCATCTTTTAGAGCACTTGAGTATCAGCATATTATTACAGAAGACAGTGAAGAAAAGAAACAGATACAGCAAAAAATAGCTGAACTTAAAGAAAATATTAAACTACATATCAAAGAGATGAAAAGCTTCAATCAATATGGAGGTATTGTGGTATTTGAAAAAGAATGGGGAAAGTATCTAGAAGCCCATGATCAGATGCTTGCATGGAGTAATTTGCTTAAAACAAAAGAAGCCATGGTTTTTATGCAGGGGCAGGGCAAGATAGCCTATGATAAGATGGCGCAGTCTGTCCAGACACTAGTAAATTACAATGCAGAAGAAGCTAAAAAAATAAGTGATGAGGGGGCGGCTGTTTATCATATTTCAAGAAGTTTATTGATGGGAGCCATAGTCCTTGCAGTTTTACTCGGCATTATTATGTCACTTATTAATATTGCAGCAATTATTAAGCCAATCACAACTCTAAAAGTAAGATTGAAGGATCTGGCACAAAAGGGTGGAGATCTTACACAAACAATAGAAATTAAATCTAAAGATGAAATGGGCGAACTTGCGCAGTCTGTCAATCAGTTTATAAATAATATAAAAGAGATTATTATTGAAGTTAATATACGGGCTAATGGGGTATCAAAAACAGCTGAAAGTGTATCAAGTTATTTGGCTGTTTTAAATGAGAATATTGAGCATTCATCAGCTACAGTTCAAGAACTTGCAGCGGGGATGGAAGAAACGTCAGCTTCTGCCCAGGAGATCAATGCCTCTTCAACTGAAATTGAAACAGCTATTGTCTCCATGGCTAAAAGAGCACAAGAAGGAGCTATGGCAGCAGGTGAAATTAATGAACGTGCTAACCGGTTAAAAGTGAGTGCCATTACTTCACAAAATGCCGCCAAAGAGACGTATGAACATACCAAAGTAAAACTCGAGGAAGCTTTAGAAAGATCTAAGGCAATTACTCAGATTGAAGTGCTCTCAGATACTATTTTAGAGATTTCAGATCAAACTAATCTTTTGGCACTTAATGCGGCTATAGAAGCAGCAAGGGCTGGAGAAGCAGGAAGAGGCTTTGCAGTAGTTGCTGATGAGATCCGTAAGCTCGCAGAGCATTCAGCAAATACTACAACTAAAATTCAAAGTGTAATAGGGGAAGTATTAGAAGCGGTTAATCATTTATCTGATAGCTCAAAGTCTATTATGAGCTTTATCGATACGACTGTTTCAAAAGATTATAATGAACTTGTAAAAACAGGAGAAGTTTATGAAGGGGATGCCGTGTTTGTAGAAGACTTAGTAAATGATTTTAGTGCGGCTTCAGAAGAATTAACAGCAACGACTGAAGGTATTATATCAGCGATCAGTGACGTAACGGTCACAATTAATGAGGGGTCTAAAGGCACACAAGATATTGCAGAAAAAATGGCCGAAATCGTTAGGATGGTAAGTGAAGTTGAAAAGCAGATGAATATAAGTATGCAGGATTCGAAACTTTTAAAAGAATCTGTAAATAAGTTTCAAGTAGGATAATTTAAGACGCTAAATAACATGAATAATAAAAATTTATAAAAACTACTAAAGGTGAAAAATACCATACTTTTAGTAGTTTTTTATATAACTTTTTATTTATAATAGATTTTAATATATTGTTGATGATTAAAATATTAAGAAATCTTAATATTTTAAAAGAAGTATTTTAAGATATTAGATGTAAGATAGTAGTATAAAAAATATTAGAAAGAAGGCAGAGGAACGCAGATGATAGATAAAGACTATGATATATTTAAAGAGTATGAAGTAGGTAAAACATTTCATTCAGATTATGAAGACGAAGATGATAATCAAGATATGGAGCAGAAAGAAAAAACTATGACAAAAGAAATATATGCACCGATAGTAGGCGAATATATACCTGCTTTTAAAGTAGATGAGAGTATTATTGATGTGGTAAATGCAGAGGAGGAGAAAGTAGAAGAAAGTGATAGTGATACTTCCTTTATTAAATACGTCAGTCAAAGTAACCACAAACCACGCAGCAGGATTTCAAGATGGCTTATGCGTATTGCAAAACTGTGCTTATTTATTATGCTGCTCCCACTAATCTTATTAATAGGTGGAATTATAGGAGGCGGGGTAGCAGTTATACTTGGCGGAGGAATAGCTTTGATATGTTTAAGTATAGCCATATTAATAGGAACTGCTTTTTTTATAAGTACAATAAGCAATACAATTGTTGCTTTAATGATATCTCTGGCTATTACACTAGCAGCTACTGGGGCATTAGCATTACTAAGTGGTTTTTCATGCTGTAAAGCTGGAATTAGAGGGATTAAACAATACAAAATGAAAAAAAGTGCTCAAGCAGTATGTAAGGAGGAAAAATAGGATGAAAAAATGGATCATTGGATTATTTGTTATTGCTTTGATAAGTGCAGTAAGTACAGCAGCACTTGCAGGACACATTTACTATAATGAAATGCAGGTTTATGAAGACTATCAAAAAAGGGATTTAGACATAGCTACTCTTGAAAATATTTATATTAATTCAGCAGTACCTGTTAAGATAGCAGTAACAGAAGGAGCACCTTACATAGAGTTTACACAAAAATTTGTAGATGTACTAGGCCACCATCCAACTTATACATTAGACATAGAGACAAAAGAGAATTCATCTTATATTATATTAGAGAAAGAAAAAAATATAGATATGGAATTTCTGGTTAAAGAAAGCATAGAGGCATGTTATGTTTACTTACCAGAACAAGCTATTAATAAGTTAGAGGTTAAAAACAGCTATTGGTCAGGAGACATAGATATTAACTTAAACACTATAAATATCAAAGAACTGAATGTAGATGCTAGTAGAGGAAATATATTCTTAGAGGGTAATTATGAAAAGATAAATGTTGACGCCAGTTATGGCAAGATTGAAATCAAATCTAAAGGATTGGCACAGGTAAACATTAGCGGAAATATGGAATGTATATTAAATGGAAACTATAGCAGTATAGAGATTAAAAACAACGACAATAAAGTATGGATTGAGTCTGGGCTGCCGGCAGATGTTAGAATAGAAGGAAGTGGTGACATTAGATTAAGAGGAAGCTATAAATCAATCGAATCCAATGCTTATGGTAATTTAGATATAAAATCAGATACAATATGCAAAGCAGAATTTTATAATGATGGTGGAGGAATTAAGCTTGACGGGGCATTTGACGAGGTAGTCATTGAAGCTTATCACACCAATATTGATATAAATACGACCATTGTGCCCAAACGTATTAGTATACTTGGGGATCCAGCAGGTGCGACATTGATGCTGCCAAGTAATACCTTAGGATTAGATGTGATTTGTAAATGGAAGTATTGTGACGATGAGGATAATAGGATAAGTAATTTTCCAATACAGATAAGTGATTTTCCAATACAAATGAAGGCACAAGGAGAGAATTTTAGACAATACTTCTTTGGAGATCAGTCTACCAAAGTATCTGTTCAAGCAGATACAATATATAGCATACAGTTATTAGATAATGGTTATAAGAGTGAAAATGTTGTAGCAGACAAAGATCAATTACCTGCAAACTAAAAGAATAAAGCTAAGGAGAGGAGGAGTGAAACTGTGGCAAAGCAAAGAAAGTTAAATAAATCCTTAAAAAGGTTATTAGAAAAGGGGAAATATCTCTATAAGCAGGCAAAAGTAGAGATAAAGAAAAGCATTAAATTGCAAATACTCTTTGCTGTAGGTACAGCCTTGACGTTTTCCGTATTATCTAGTGTGTTTGTAAGTGAGGCTATTAGACATACCGACCTGGGAAGAAAAAAGTATACTGCTTATGAAGAAAGCAAGGCTTCTTTCGAAAATTATATTATAAGTATACTTACTGAGCTTAACAAACTAGAAGATAATGTTCCAGAGAGTAAAAATGATATAAGCTTTGAAGAAGAAACAATAGAAAGTGAATTTAAGGAAAATCTTTCACAGCTAACAGATAATTACTATGGTGCTATAGATACGAATTACTACTTAGCAGATAGCAAAGGAACTATTATATTTCAAAAAGACTATGTGCAAAGTATAGATTTAGTTAAAGTTATTCAAAAGGTAAATAACAAGGAAAACATTTATAGACAAGGCAATACGTTTACAGGTATTTATCCAATCATACTAAGTGGTGAAATCTGTTACCTTTATGTTGAAGCGGTATTACAAGGACATACAAAGTATTACTACACTTCAATACCAACGCTATTAGGAATTATCACAGGGGCAGGAGTTTTTATCCTATTACTTTTTAAATTTACAAAGAATAAGATAGATTATATAGAGTATCTTTCCCATTGTTTAGGAGAGATTTCTAAAGGTGATTTATCTTATCAAGTTGATATAGTAGGAGAAGACGAGCTTGCACAGGTTGCAAAAGATATTACCTATATGGAAAGTGAAATTAAAAGACAAATCGAAGCTAAATTACAGACAGAAAAGCTAAAGAATGAGTTGGTAACCAATGTAGCTCATGATTTAAGAACACCTCTCACTTCTATTATTGGATATATGGGACTTATAAAAAATAAGCAGTTTAAAAGTCAAGAAGAAGCAGATAAGTATATAGACATTGCGTATAATAAATCAGAAAGCCTAAAAGTACTCATTGAAGATTTATTTGAGCTCACAAAGCTGCATCAAAAAGGAGCGGAGCTTAATAAAGAATCTATTTCACTTATAAATCTTATTCAACAGCTTACAGAAGAATTTATGCCTCTTGCTAGTGAAAAACTTATTGATATGCAAATGGAGCTAAATGCTAAGCAGGCTGTAATTATGGCCGATATTCCAAAGATGACAAGAGCATTTGAGAATCTCATAGAAAATGCAATTAAATATAGTCAAGAAGGTGATACGATTTATATAGAACTTAGAGAACTTGAAGAAACTTTGTTTTTTGCGATAAGCAATAGGTGTACTAATCTGTCACAAGAAGAATTGGATAGATTATTTGATAGATTTTATCGAACAGATCAATCAAGAAGCAGTGCGGCAGGAGGAAGCGGGCTTGGACTTGCTATTGTTAAGAGTATTATAGAACGTCATGAAGGAGTGATTAGGGCAAAACTAAAAGGAGAAATTGTTAGTTTTATGATAAAGCTGCCAAAAATTAAAACTTCTGTATGATAATATTACTCGAAAATAAATTTGTCTGCACGAAAGTATATATTATACCGCGGAGTTTTGTGATAATATTTGAATAATAGTATGAGGTACTTTAGTAAATGTGTAATGAATGGAGAGATAAAATGAGCCAGCAGATGGTACTTATCGTAGATGATGATAAAGAGATTAGAGATTTAATAGAGATATATCTGAAAAATGAAGGTTATTGGACAATTATAGCCAAGACTGGTTTAGAAGCTATACAAACTGTAGAAAAAGAGAAGATAGATCTTATCATACTTGATGTGATGATGCCGGTAGTGAATGGGGTAGATGCTTGTTTAAAAATAAGAGAAAAACATAATATTCCGATTATCATGCTTTCTGCCAAGGCGGAGGATATTGATAAAATATTAGGGCTATCTGTAGGGGCAGATGATTACTTAACTAAGCCTTTTAATCCACTAGAACTTATAGCAAGAGTCAAAGCTCAGATTAGAAGATTTACAAAGCTTAATACAGCAAGTAGTACTGCTAAAATTTTAGAAGAAGACGGATTAAAGCTTGATTTAGAAAGTGGAAAAGTATTTAAACAAGAAATTGAAGTGAATTTAACGCCGATAGAATTTAGTATTTTAAAACTTTTATGGGTAAATAAAGGACAAGTTTTTAAAATAGGAACCCTATATGAGCGCGTTTGGGGGCAAGAATATTTTGAGAATAACAATACTGTTATGGTACATATTAGAAAGCTGCGAGAAAAGATAGAAGATAACCCTAGAAGTCCACAGTATGTATTTACAGTGTGGGGGGTAGGGTATAAATTTGCTATTTGATAAGTCTTAATAAACGCTTTACCTTATTTTCCCTAAGCTATATAATGGTACGTATAGATTTAATATAAAATACATTATAAAAAGGGAGAATTATCATGTTAGGAACAATTGTTAATACTATTGCGATTGTAGTTGGAAGCCTATTAGGACTACTGCTAAAAGGGGGTATTCCAAAACGTTTTAATGATATTATTATGAAAGCATTGGGGCTTAGTGTATTATATATAGGCATATCTGGAAGTTTAAAAAGCACAGATACATTACTGCTTATCTTATCGCTTATTATTGGGGCGATAATAGGTGAATTGATAGATCTTGATAAGTGGCTGAGCTTCCTTGGACAAACGATCGAAGCAAAGTTTAAGGCTTTAGATAAAGGCGGTAATATTGCCGAAGGATTTGTATCAGCAAGCCTTCTCTTTTGTATAGGATCTATGGCTATAGTAGGCTCAATTCAAAGCGGTCTTGAAGGCAACCATACGATGTTGTTTATTAAATCAATGCTGGATGGCATTACGTCCATTATTTATGCATCATCTATGGGGATTGGTGTGATTTTCTCAGGAGTAGCAGTTTTTCTATATCAAGGTGCTATTACTCTGGCAGCTGGGTTCTTAGGCAGTATACTGCAAGACGGAGAAATTGCAAACATAACAGGAATCGGAAGTATTCTCATTATGGGACTTGGATTTAATTTATTAGGAATGACAAAGATAAAGGTAGCAAACTTTCTGCCGGCTATTTTTATTCCAATGATTTATTACATAGTACTAAGTTTGGTATAGAACTTTTAGATTTTAAATGATTTAAGGATACAAAATAAAACCTATCAAAAGAAATAAAATCTTTTGGTAGGTTTTATTTTGTAATATTTTTGGGGTTGTAAATATCAGGAGACAAATCACATCGGGTTATAGGCATGAACTTTATGATAGACTATGACAAAGTATTAATAACTGATTGAAAATTTTTGGAATATTGTGTAGAATGAGGTGAAGATCAAGATATAGCAAGGGTAATTAAACTTATTTTGTAACTTTGGATACTTATAGTATTTGTTTTTAGTTCCGCATGAGGGAGGGGAGGAAAATTACTCTCCCATCACCCATGCAGAACTCAAAAAGATACTATAAGTAACAAAAAACTATATAATGTTACGAGAGTATCTTTTGTGGGTTAATTATAGCCTAAAGAAGGTACAACAGCTATGAGTAAAAAAAGCTAAAATAGCATATAAATAGTATAAATGTTACACATGACAACAAGGAGGCAACAAACAATGAAACGCAAGAATAAACTACTTATTTATATGCTAATGTCAATAGTGCTCTTCACTATGTATAGTGCACCAGCGTGTGCAAAAGAAAACTTCACAGTATGTATAGACCCAGGTCATCAAGCTAAAGGCGATCCAAAGGCAGAACCTATCGCACCAGGCTCAGGGCAAAAAAAAGCCAGAGTATCATCTGGAACAAGTGGTGTAGCAACTAAAAAGGCTGAGTATAAGGTGAACTTAGAAGCTGCAATGATCTTAAAGGAAATGTTGAAACAAAAAGGCTATCAAGTAGTAATGACAAGAGAAACCCATGATATTAATATAAGTAATGCCGAAAGAGCAGAAGTAGCCAATAAGGCTAAGGCAGATATGACGATTAGACTACACTGCGACAGCATAGGTAATTCAGGCAAAAGTGGGGTGGTGTTATTGGTACCTGCAAAGAAAGGAGCTCATACAGCAGCCATTTATGAACCGAGTTACAAATACGCACAGCTACTCAAAGAGTCTTTACAAACTCAGGGGATTAAAGTTAATGGCATTTTTGAAAGAAGCGATATCACAGGTTTTAACTGGTCAAGGGTGCCTGTTGTGATCTTTGAAATGGGGTTTATGAGTAATTGGAGTGAAGACAAAATGCTCTCTGATAAAAACTATCAAACAAAACTGATGCAAGCTGCCACACAAGCTTTGGAAGTATACAATCAAAGCCAAAGTTAAATAAGTAAACGCAAATAGATCTATAATAAAGACCTGTCACTTCAGTGCGTTGTGCATCTGTTGTAGTGACAGGTCTTAGATATATTTTAGCCTTTAGGGATTTAATAATGCATATGCACTAAGTGAAATTTAATATTACTATTACTCCATCCAAGATCATAAGGCACAAGCAGCCTATCTGTATTATGACAAGTTACAAGTGGATAGCCCTTGGAATCGAGGCCTGTTACAGTAGAGATGTGGACAATTTTTCCTTTTTTTTCATAAGCCACAAAGTCTCCTGGGCGCATTTTATAGGCTGCTTTATAAACTTCTTGGTATTTACCCTTTGCAATATAGGAGCCTCGGCCACTGTTTACCATATGATTTTTAAAACCTTGGGCATTCACCCATGCTTTAGTAGCAGAGCGACCGTGATAGTTCCATGAACCGCCTTTTTTAAATCCTCCACCTTCATGTAGTATTTGAGAGGCAAAGTTTGCGCAGTCGCCGCCATCAGGATTGAAATTTTTATAGTCCTTGTTGTATTTAAAAAGATAGGCTTCATCTGTACTTATCCCACAGTATTTATGGGCGTAATCAATAGCTTTTTGTACGCGTTCACTGGGCTTATAATCTGGTGCTTTATGATTAAGAATATACTCTTTCACCTCTTTAGATTTAAGATTATCAAGGTTAAGTGAATCAGCAAAAGGATCTGTATACCATTCTTTTGTAATAACAAAGCGGTTATCATCTTGTTTTAAATTAATATAATGAGAGGTTCCAAGTCTGAATGTATTAGGAACCTCAGGCGTATCTATATAACTATAGTTAAATTCAGTAGATACAAAGCAAAGAATGCCATAGAGGCCAGGTTCTTTTTCTTTTATCTTCCTGACTTTAATAATGGACTCAATATTATTAAATTTAATCGATTGTTTTTCTGACCAGTTTTTAAAATACTTTATTTTCTTGGCCTCGCTTTCATAGGCCCATAAGCTTACTTTAATATCTAAATTATAAAATTGTTTTAAAGTTTCAGCATCTAATTTAACAATGCAATCGTTTCTAGTTGAAAAAAGATTTTTTAAGATTTCTTGAAATTCTGCCTTAAGATTTGCATCTATATCTTCAGTGGTGGGTTTTATCTCGCGCTCGTCAGTTTTTATAGTTTCTTCATTAAGAATATATGGATGTAGATTGGAACAGCTAAAACTTGGTATAGTATTATATAGAAACGTAATAAGACAGATAGATATAATCAGATGTTTTTTGGCCTTCTTCAAATTTTTCTCCCCTTTGTAATATATTTTTCGCTATAGTATAGTTTGTACCAAGAAAAAAATAATATAAATGGAAAATTTAGAGTATCAAAATTAGAGCAACGTTAATTTACTTGCTATTGGAAAAATTTATAAATATAAATTACAGTTTGTAACTATAGTTACAGACTGTTTTGTTTTTAGACACTATACTTGTAAATGTAAACGACGTTAAGAAAACGCGGAAAAATATATTATGGGATTAATAATAGGAGGGAAGACAATGGAGAATTTAATGTTTTGTTATCAATGTCAAGAAACAGCAGGATGCAGCGGATGTACTAAAAAAGGGGTATGTGGTAAAACACCAGAAGTCGCAAAAATCCAGGACTTACTGATCTATGTTACAAAAGGACTTAGTGAGATTACAACAAAATTAAGAGCAGAAGGTAAAGCGATACCAGAAGAGGTTAACCAATTTGTAACGCTTAACTTATTTACAACGATTACAAACGCAAACTTCGATTTAGAAGTTTTCTATAATAGAGTAAATGAAACACTTGAAATAAGAAATAAATTAGCAGCGCAGTTAAATGATGCAGCAGGTCTTAGTGAAGCAGCTACAGTTCAATTTGTATCTCGTGATGAAATGGATGCAAAAGCAGAAACAGTAGGCGTGCTTTCAACAGAGAATGAAGATATCAGAAGTTTAAGAGAACTGATTACTTATGGCTTAAAAGGACTTGCAGCTTACCTTAAACATGCAAATGCTCTTAATCATACATCAGAAGATACAGCAGCATTTATGCAAAAAGCACTTGCTAGCACTTTAGATGATACGCTTACTGTAGGTGATTATGTAGGTATTACTCTTGAAACAGGAAAATATGGCGTTGACGGCATGGCACTTTTAGATGCAGCCAATACAACAAGCTATGGACATCCAGAAATCACCAAAGTAAATCTTGGCGTTAGAAATAATCCAGCCATTATTATCTCAGGACATGATCTTAGAGATTTAGAACAATTACTTGAACAAACACAAGGCACTGGCGTAGATGTTTATACCCATTCAGAAATGCTTCCAGCACATTACTATCCAGCATTTAAAAAGTATGATAACTTTGTAGGAAACTATGGTAATGCATGGCACAAACAAAAAGAAGAATTTACAAGCTTTAATGGCCCAATTCTTATGACAACTAACTGTATTGTTCCTCCAAGCGATGTATATAAAGATAGACTTTATACAACAGGCGCAGCTGGGTTTACAGGATGTAAACACATTGCAGCAGATGCAAACGGCCAAAAAGACTTCTCGGAAATTATTGCACATGCAAAACAATGTTCAGCACCAACTGAAATTGAAACAGGTGAAATTATCGGAGGTTTTGCACATAACCAAGTACTTGCACTTGCAGACAAAGTAGTAGATGCTGTAAAAACAGGTGCGATCAAAAAATTCTTTGTTATGGCAGGATGCGATGGACGTCAAAAATCTCGTAACTACTATACAGACTTTGCACAAGCGTTACCAAATGATACTGTGATCTTAACAGCGGGCTGTGCAAAATATAAATATAACAAATTAGAGCTTGGCGATATCGGTGGTATTCCAAGAGTACTTGATGCAGGTCAATGTAATGACTCTTACTCACTGGCAGTGATTGCACTTAAATTAAAAGAAGTATTTGGACTTGAAGATATCAATGAGCTTCCAATTGCTTTTAATATAGCATGGTATGAACAAAAAGCAGTTATTGTACTTCTTGCACTCTTACACTTAGGTGTAAAAAATATTCACTTAGGACCAACTCTTCCAGCATTCCTTTCACCAAATGTAGTCAATGTTTTAGTTGAGAACTTTGGTATTGGCGGTATTTCAAATGTGGAAGATGATATCAAAATGTTTATGGCATAAATAAACCCCTCATATAGAAGGACATTCTGAGATAAACTCGGGATGTCCTTTTTTAAGGCATATTTATAAAGTTATTGGAAAGTAACTTGGGGATGTGGTAAAATGTGCAATGAGATGCATAGATATTTGGTTCTTAATGATACAAGCGAATCGGAGGATAATTTAAACGTGAAAAATAATTGGAAAAGAAATATTATCTTATTCTTAATAAGTCAAACCATATCCCTTCTGGGATCTTCACTAGTACAGTATGCCATTTTTTGGTATATTACACTTAATACAAAGTCAGGTGTTATGATGATGGTAGCCATTATTTGTGGTTTTGTACCCACCTTTTTTCTGTCTCCTTTTGCAGGGGTATGGGCTGATCGCTATAACCGAAAAATACTGATTATATTATCAGATGCATTTATTGCCATAACAACACTTATACTTGCGGTGTTGTTTTTAATGGGGTATCAATCTATGGGACTATTGTTTGTCATGTCTGCCCTGCGAGCAATAGGCACAGGAATTCAAACACCGGCAGTAGGGGCCTTGGTGCCGCAAATAGTACCTGCGGATCAGCTGACACGGATTAATGGGATCAATGGTAGCATACAAGCAATTATTATGTTAGTCTCACCTATGCTGAGTGGGGCACTGCTTACGATGGCAACGCTTGAATCTATATTTTTTATTGATGTTATTACAGCTGCAATTGCAGTTTTTGTACTGATTGTGTTTCTTAAAGTACCTACACATGAAAAAGCACAAAGTATGCAGAAGGTCAGCTATTTTAAAGATTTTTATGAAGGCATAACCTATATCAAAGGGCATAATTATGTTAAAAAGTTTTTTATTTTTTCAGCTGGGTTTTGTTTTCTAGCGACACCAGTAGCTTTTTTAACCCCACTTCAAGTTATAAGGCGTTTTGGCGATGAGGTATGGCGGTTAACAGCCATTGAAATCACTTTTTCTATTGGTATGATGCTTGGAGGTGCAGTGATGGCTTCGTGGGGGGGCTTTAAAAACAAAGTTCACACGATGGCGCTCGCCTGTTTTGTTACAGGAGCATGTACCTTTATGCTTGGGATTGTACCAGTTTTTTGGTTCTATTTAATCGTTATGGGAGTTGTTGGTGTTTCAATGCCTCTTTTTAATACTCCTTCAATGGTTTTATTACAGGAGAAGGTTGAGACTGATTTTTTAGGCCGTGTATTTGGTGTTTATGGGATGATTTCAAGTGCAATGATGCCGCTCGGGATGTTAATTTTTGGACCTATAGCTGATCGCATACAAATAGAATGGCTGCTTATAGGTACGGGTATTCTATTATTTAGTCAAAGCTTTTTCTTAATTGGTACTAAAGATCTTGTGGAGGCCGGTAAAGCAAAAGCTGAGCTTACTAATAAATAAACAAGATGGGATGAGAGCAAATATGAAAGCATTAATATATAATACAAGGCCAGATGAAATAGCATTTTTTGAAAGCTTTAGTAAGAAGTATTTATTGGATATAACACTTATATCTGAAGACCTTACAAAAGCGAGTGCACATTTAGCAAAAGGTTATGAGGCAGTTAATGTTACAGCGGCAGTGCCAATTGATGTGGCTATTTTAGCGCTATTAAAAGAAAATGGTATAAAGTATATTGTTTCAAGAGCAACTGGCATTAATCATTTAGATTTGCAGGGGATTAAAGCACTTGGCTTAAAGGTTGCAAATGTCCCTAGCTATTCACCTAATGCCATATCAGAACATGCACTGATGCTGGCATTAGGGTTAATGAGAAATCTAAAAGATACAGTGCATAGGTGTGATGAGAAAGACTTTACGTTACAAGGTCTAAGAGGAAGAGAAATTAGAAAGATGACAGTTGGGATCGTAGGGACTGGTAAAATAGGTTATGAAGCGATTAAAGCCTTTAAAGCACTAGGGGCAACTGTTATAGCTTATGATATGTATCCGAGTGGAAAAGTAAAATCATATGCTGATTATGTTACCCTCGATGAACTTTATCAAAAGAGTGATATTATTTCTTACCATTGTCCATTTATTCCAGAGAACTATCATCTGGTTAATGAAATAAGTATTGCCAAGATGAAAGAAGGTGTTTATCTCATCAATACATCAAGGGGAGAACTTTTTGATTATCCTGCTGTACTTAAGGGACTAAAGGACGGAAAGATAGGAGCACTTGGTTTTGATGTGTATGAGGGCGAAGAGAGCTTCGTAAGATATAATCTAAAAGACAAGGTACTTGACGACGAGGTATTTAACGAACTAATGAGTCTAAGTAATGTTATTTTTACACCACATATTGGTTTTTTTACAGATGAAGCAGTATCTAATATGGTTGAGATTTCACTTGAAAATCTCAATGAATTTGGTGCAACTGGAAGGTGCAAGAATGAAATTAGCTTATAAAGGGGTTTAATACGTAAGCATTGATGATTTTAGCGTGGAATGATACTTTACAATAAAAGACTCCATGAGTATAATGGATGAGAGGTTTTTTATTATTATGAATGATAGAGCTTATAAGTAATGATTTATAAGTTTATATACCTATAAAAGTATATATAGCACAAGCTATTAATAAAAAAGGATAAGGTGAAAAAATGAGTTTACAACAATTAGCAGATTTAATATTTCCAAATGTCGATAAGGCACCTTCAGATTATATCGCAAAATACCCCAAAAGAAGTTTAAAAGAAGGGGAGAAGGTAACACGTTACGCCCCAAGTCCAACAGGGTTCCAGCATATTGGAGGGGTGTTTGCAGCCCTTGTTAGTGAGAGAATTGCCACACAAAGCGGCGGTGTCTTTTTTCTTAGAATAGAAGATACAGATCAAAAAAGAGAAGTAGAGGGTGCAATAGAAGATACTATTCAAACTATGTATAATTTTGGCATGAGTTTTAACGAAGGGATGACAGGTAATAATACTTCAGTAGGTGCGTATGGCCCTTATAGACAAAGTGAAAGAGAAGCAATCTATAAAACTTTTGCAAAAGATCTTATTCAAAAAGGACTCGCTTATCCTTGTTTTTGTACACCAGAAGAACTAGAAGCACTGCGTGAAAAGCAGATCACCGAGAAGTTAACCCCAGGCTGCTATGGGGAATATGCCATTTATAGAGATTTATCCACAGAAGAAGCTATCAAAAAAATAGAAAATGGGGATAACTATATCATAAGACTTAAGTCTCCTGGTAACCAGGAGACAAGAGTTCAGTTTAATGACCTTATAAAAGGAGAGACTTCTTTTCCGGAGAACAATCAAGATATTGTACTCATAAAAGGAGATGGACTTCCAACGTATCATTTTGCCCATGTGATAGATGATGCACTTATGGGGACAACCCATGTGATAAGAGGAGAAGAATGGCTATCTTCACTTCCGATACATGTACAGCTTTTTGAAATCTTAGGATTTATAAGACCAGAATATGCACATATACCAACTATTATGAAATTAGATGGTCCATCAAAGCGTAAACTCTCTAAAAGAAAAGATCCAGAAAGTGCTGTCAGCTACTATAAAGAGCAAGGTTATCCAAAGGCTTCAGTCGTAGAATATCTTTTAAATATTATAAATTCAAGTTTTGAAGAATGGCGTATGGAAAATCCTATGGTTGATTATCATGATTTTCCAGTAGCTTTAGATAAAATGAGTAAAAGCGGCGCGCTTTTTGATATTATTAAATTAAACGATGTGAGCAAAGATGTCATCTGTAAAATGAGAGCAGAAGAAGTTTATACACTTTATACAGAGTGGGCCAAAGAATATGATAAGGAAATGTACGAGCTGGTAACAAGCCATGAAACACTGGCTAAGGCAATATTTAATATCGATAAGGATGGTCCAAAACCTCGTAAGGATTTTGCAAAGTGGGCAGAGGTAAGAGAAAAGATTTGTTATTTCTTTATGTCATTATTTGAGAAAGAAAATGTAGATCAAATCGAGCTTCCTAAAAATATGCAACTTAGTGAAGCGGTACGCATTATAGAAGCTTATTTAAAAGCTTATAATTACGATACAGATCAAGAAACTTGGTTTGAGGGGTTAAAAGCAGTGGCGATCGAGCTTGGCTATACAGCAGATCGTAAAGCTTTTAAGAAAACACCGGAAGCATTTAAAGGCATGGTATCTGATGTGGCTGGAGCTGTAAGAGCAGCGCTTACACATAGAGCCAATACACCGGACCTTTATACCATTATGCATATTATTGGAGAAGAAGAAGTTAGAAGCAGGTTAGGACTTTTTATAAAATAGTTAATAATCAATGAATATATAAGGAAAGCGCTAGTCTCTGGACTGGCGCTTTCTTTATGTATTCATTGATAGTAGACAACGTTTAAGAGATAATCTATTGAATGCATATGTTGACAAACGACATATGGCGTGTTACGATATATTCAAAAGTATATCGTAACATGATATAGTGATTGACGACATAGATACGGTGATTTGAAAGGAGGAAAGAATATGGTTAATAAGATTGAGCCTTTAACAGAAAGTTATTATTATATCTTACTGTGTCTTTACAAAGGGGGAAATCACGGATATGGTATTATGCAAGATACATTGACCCTTTCAAAAGGGCGTGTCAAGATTGGCTCTGGTACAATGTACGGTGCAACGAGCAATATGATGAAAAAGGGGTGGATACAAGAAAGAAAGAGTAATCAGCCAGAGGATGAAAGAAAGCGTCTCTATGAGCTTACAGATTTAGGAAAAGAGGTTTTAAACAGTGAAATAATAAGACTTAAGCAGCTTATTGAAAGTTCTAAAAGGGTTTTTATGGGGAGGGATTTTAATGAAAAGGATTAAAAGAAGTTTTAGGCTCTATGCAGCTTGGGAATATGAAAAAGAAGAAGAGGATTTAAATGCAGCTTCTCAAAGGGGATGGCAGCTGGCAAAAGGTGGTTGCTTTAGTTCTACATTTTATAAAGACGAGAGTGTGCGATATATCTATCAGCTTGACTATAGGCCGCATAATATAGACATGGATAGATACAAAGAAACATTTGAAGAACAAGGCTGGACGTATATCAATTCAACCTTCAATGGGTGGCATTATTTCTGCAAGCTTTATAAAGAAGGGGAATGTATAGAAGACTATAAAATTTATACAGACAGAGAATCTTTATATGAAATGCAAAACAGATGGGTTGGTCTCGTAACAACTTGTTTTTTTCTTTATTTAGTTTTTGCAGGGATTCATGTTGTACATTTTATCCGTTCAAAAGAAGTTAGTTTGCTTATTCAAGCCATTGCTTTTATATTGCTTACAATAACCTTTGGCTTGGGGGTATACAACTTAAGACGCAGACGAAAAGGTTTAAAAAGTGGTATGGGACTGCCTATACAAATTATTTTACCTCTAGCAATTGTATTGTTAATAAGCGCTATGAATCTCATTGGAGCTGAAAGACATCACCTTATTTATCATACAAATTTCACCTATATTAATAAGCCGGAAGATACGTTTACTAGATTATCAGATACCCTTGTTATTGAAGAAAAAGGTACCTATAAAATAGATTTGGACATAGCAGCAAGTGACGGACAAATGCAGGTTATTATAGAGGATTTTAATGGAAATGAAGTATTTGACGTCACAGCAGATAGGTGTACTGTTAATAATCATAAGCTTGTGATGGAGGCAGGCACTTATGATATATATTTTCAATATCTGGCACCCAATTACTCCATCGATACATCTCAGCTTAGCATAAATATAAAGTTGAAAAGATAGCTTGAAATTATAATTAATGCAATAGCCTTATGAATTTAGACTCTTACGCCTTCTATATGTAAATAATGTGCTACCTCAAAATCATAGTTTGACAGAGGGGTATAATCTACATCATAAGTATGTGTGGCAATGAGCACATTGTCATAAGTAGCTGGCGTACCGACTTCAACTACGATCAAAGAATGGTAAATAGGCCCGTCTTTTTTGCTAAACTGAACAATGTCTCCGGGAACAATATCATCAATACTAACTTCACTGGCAAATGGGCCAATCCCTTTATTTGTTGTAAGAAATTTATATAAAAATCTCGCACCAGTCCAAGAGGCTGTACGATCATAGGATGTTCTATAATACCAACCATATACTGGCGTATAGTTCATGACACCGCTGCCGGCATAAATACATTGAGAAATGAAGTTTGTACAGTCTCCGCCAAGTTTACTAAAATCTAAGTATTTAGGATTGCGCCCTTTACTCCAAGTATGGGCATAACGAACAGCGGACAAACGATTATAGGCGGTGACAATATAACGAAAATTCATGGTGAAGACCTCCTTATTAAGATGGCAGAATAAAATTTATTTGGGCTACTAAGAAATATATTCAAAGAGCTATAAAAATATTTATACCACTTGATAATAATGGAAATTAGAGCTATAATTATTAGGCAGTGCTGATGTAACTCAGCTGGTAGAGTAGCTCATTCGTAATGAGCAAGTCGTGGGTTCGAATCCCATCATCAGCTTTGCTTAAATTCCAATATAAATTAGCAATATCAAAGGGTAGAAGCAATTTTTTTGCTTCTGTTTTTTTTCGCCTTATTTAAATTATTTACACTGTGAGCATAGTCCTGTACGAAAAACTGTGTGTTATTTGGCACTATAAAAGGATAGTTGCTAAATCAGTGTTTAATAAGTAGATCGTTGTATATAAGAAAAAACAAGTTAATTTGAAAGCTTTAAATGTTTAACAATGTAGGGGGATATTATATAATATAGAAGCATAAATGTTATAGATTTTAGAATGAGAAGTTGGGTATTTTTAAAATTAATATTTAATACAAGAAAGAACATCAGTATGAATACGGAGGGGACAGGTATGTACAGGTTGCTAATCGTAGATGATGAAGAGATTGAGCGTGAAGGTATGGCGAACTATATTTCATGGGAGCGATTTGATATAGAATTAGTAGGAACTGCATGGAACGGTGTAGAAGGATTTGAAAAAATCCAAAGCGAAAAGCCGGATATTGTACTTACTGATATTAAAATGCCCGTTATGGATGGCATTGAACTAATCAGGCGGACAAAGTCAACTTTTCCAAGTGTGGA
This sequence comes from Cellulosilyticum sp. I15G10I2, assembly GCF_900095725.1. Taxonomy (NCBI): domain Bacteria; kingdom Bacillati; phylum Bacillota; class Clostridia; order Lachnospirales; family Cellulosilyticaceae; genus Cellulosilyticum; species Cellulosilyticum sp. I15G10I2. Next base: position 61,975 of record NZ_FMMP01000016.1, on the reverse strand, counting down.
ATTTGTAGTTCTCTCAGGCTACGGAGAATATGAATTTACCAGTCAGGCAATGGAGGAGGGAGTTCGTTATTACTTACTAAAGCCATGTTCAGAAGAACAAATTGCAGTTATTCTAGATAAAGTAAAGAAGGAAATAGATATAAAGCGAGAAAGGGAACAGAGAGAAAAAGAATATAGAAGTACTGTTGACCGGTTACTGCCTCGTGCCAAAGAGCAGATATTTCGTGATATGCTTGTTGAGAAAGAGCAAAGCGGAAAAGATTATGGAATATTTCTAAAAGAATTCGGTACAGAATATACGAAAGTAGCAATTCTTGCCTTCAGAGCAGAGGCTGGTTTTGATTACCTGGAGCAGTTCATATTAGGCAATGTATTAACAGAACTGTTAGGTACATCTCATGTTTATTTATTTACATGTATTCAGAATGAGGCATTGTTTCTGATAGATGAGAGGGCATTACCAGAGATAGAAAGTGCAGTAGAGAGAGTTCAGCTGGAATTTGGGAGAATCAGCATGCAGCCGATGCTTGCGGTTGTCAGTGAACAAGGATGCCTAAAAGATATCAGCCTTTTATATGCACAAGTTCAAGAGTTATTAAAAATTGGTATTGCTGAGCACCAAACAGGATTCCTTCATTATGAATTATTCCGAAAAACTCATGACTGTGTGTCTTTTCTATTCGATTACGGAAAAATCCGTGAGACAGAGGACTATGGAGAACTATTGTTTGAACTTTATCTGGGGTTTATAAAAATGAATTTGGAACATTATACATTACAAGAGAAGGAAGAAATTTGCAATTGGATTGTGAAAGTATTGTATGGTACATCGCTAGATACAGCTTATGAAAGTGTAGAGGCTAAACAGCAGTCATGGCAACTTTTAGAGCGGCTGATGAATACCATAGTTCGGCTGAAAGGGATGAATATTGGTAAGGGAAAAGAAGGGGGACGTATAAAAAGTATTTTATTTGCCACATTCCAATATATAAAAAATCAAGAATTAAGTATTCAATTTCTGGCAAAAGAAGTCTTGTATATGAACGAGGATTATTTTGGGAGGTTATTTGTAAAAAATAGAAAAGTTAAATTTTCAACTTATCTAATGGAACAGCGGATTATGCTTGCACAAAGACTCTGGCAATTTGATTCAGAATTAAAGGTCTCCCAAGTAGCTGAACTAGTAGGCTATTCTCCGGATGGACAATATTTCTCAAAGGTATTTCGAAAAACTACAGAAACGACACCATCGGAGTATAAAGATATTATGAAAGAACTTAGCAAAAAAACGACTCTATAATAGAGTATGTTGATGGAACAAAGCTTTTTGTCAGCATCACAGCTAGAAACTAGTTTGGTTTGGGAGGGATATGTATATTGCATAGTATAAGGAAAAAATATAGAAACTTAAAGCTGCCCAGTAAAATGGTGCTGGTATACTTTGTCTTTGCAGGCATCTTTTTTGGCATTTCTATCGTTGCGTTACAAGTAAGTTTGGATATCTTTGCGGACAAGCTGTACGAGAAGTCTCTGAAAGAATTGGATTTTTATGCCCAGAACATTAATGCCAGCTTAAAAGAAGTACAAAACAGCAGCTATGAGCTGGCACTGGATACCGAGATACAAGAGCGACTTTCAAAAATAGCGCAAATAGAAAATCCCTCTTGGGAGTACAGTAAGGAGCTGACAGGTCTCCGCTATAAGCTGATATCTGAATATAAACCAGGTTCTGCTATCCGCTCCATACGCTATACAGATAGTTATAATACCACCTTAGAGATAGGGGAATCATCATGGGAAATACCAAATGACATCTATGAGGAACTACTTGGAAAGTTCCATGAAGCAAAAGGTGCCTTTACTATGTATGGCCCCACAGAGGAATATCCTTATTTACTCTGTGGGCAGGACATACTAAAGAGCCTGGACATGAGCCTAGATAATTTGGGAACAGTGGTATTGATCTGTGATATAGGAAAGATTATTAAAAAATATAAAGAAAATCTGGAAGCTCCAAATGCTAATTTGTTTGTTTATTCTGAAAACAATATAATTTATCAAGATATGGAAGAGGGGGAACGACCAAATCTTCCTGCTTTTCAAAAAGGTCAGGGGTATCAAATTGTACAATACCAGGGGGAGCGGTACTTTATGTGCTTTCTTAATTCCAGATCCACAGGCTGGATGTATGTTAATTTCTTTCCATATTCAGATATATATGGACAACTTTTGTCTGTTCGTTACATGATGCTGATATGTTTTGCAACTGCATTTGTGCTGATTCTGATTATTATGAACAGAGTTTCTGTTGCTATTACAAAGCCTTTAGAACAGCTGACCGAATCCATGCAGATTGTGGAGACAGGAGATTTTCAGGGGGCGAAGTTGATGCTGGTGGAACTAGAGAGGCAAGATGAAGTCGGGCTTTTGACACGGGAATTCAAGGTCATGCTGGATAAAATCGACTTTTTGATCCACGAAAATTATGAAAAACAGATATTATTGAAGGAAACTAAATATCAAATGCTTCAAGCCCAGATTAATCCCCACTTTTTGTATAATACCTTAAATGCCCTCCATTGGATGGTTAAAGCAGAGCGCAATGAGGACGCGGGGAAAATGATCGTGGAATTGGGTATGCTGCTGCGATCTACTTTCGTAAATGCCCCTTATGCACTGGTAAATGAGGAAATTCGGATGGTAAAAAGCTATATTGAGATCCAGAAATTCCGCTATCAGAATCGGGCAGAGTTTGAAGTCAATACGGAGGGGAAATTGGAAAATTATATGGTACCCAGGATGATCTTGCAGCCTTTGGTAGAAAACTCTATCTACTATGGAGTGGACAATTCCGTTAAAAAATGCTTAGTTAGATTGTGGGCGGTGGAGGAAACGGATACCATTTTATTCGTAGTGGAGGACACTGGTCCAGGCATGGAAAAAGAGGAGCTCGAAAAGGTTCGAAACTTTACCGTAAAGCCAAGGGGGTATGGCATTGGGATTAAAAATATATATGAGCGTTTGAAAATTACCTATGAAAAATTTGAATTTTCAATAGACAGCCGAGTGGGAGTTGGAACGAAAATACAGATTCGTATTCCAAAAGTCACAGAGAAGGGTACAGAGGTATAAGATTCTGATTATTAGATGAAAAAAATAAAAAGTCGGATTTTTTCTGGTTGATCCTCTAGTAATTCCATTCTTATTTTTTTTTCTTCTGTTAGAATAATGTTATTACAGCTTAGGTGTGCACAACAAGATGAAGAAATAATAAAACAAGGGGGAATACAAGTATGAAAAACACAATAAAAAGACTTGGTGCTATGTTTTTAGCAGGAACGATGATTTTTTCTATGACGGCATGTGGTGGCAAAACCGAGTCTAATAGCAGTGCAGCAACAGGTGATGCCAAAGTCACCCAGGCAGAGGATGAACAGGTTACTATCAAGATTGCTTGGTGGGGTAGTGACACAAGACATAAATACACCCAGGAGCTTTTGGATCTTTATACAGAAAAGAATCCTCATGTAAAATTTGAAGCTTCACCTAGCGGATGGGATGGTTACTTTGAGAAACTATCTACTCAGGCAGCATCAGGAAGTATGCCGGATATTGTTCAGATGGACTATCTGTACATATCTACTTATGCGAAGAACAACTCTCTGGCGGATCTGCAGGAGTTTATTGACAGCGGGGTTATTGATGTAAGCAATGTGGATGAAAATATTTTAAATACAGGTTCCATCGGTGGTAAAAGAGCAGGTATTCCAATATCTACTGCCATTTTGGCAATGACCTATAATCCGACGGTTATTGAGGCTGCTGGAGCCGATATGCCTACAGATGCATGGACTTGGGATGATTATATAGCGTTAAATACAAAGGTAGCAGAGAAAACTGGAGAGCCTAGTGCACTGGTTTCTATCATTGGTCCATTTGGCGATACCAATCCATTTAATTATTGGGTAAGACAACATGGTAAAGCTTTATTTAATGAAAATGGAACTGGACTTGGATTTGAGGATGATGCCATTACGACAGATTACTTTAAGATGTGGAAAGATATGAGCGATGCAAATGTGTCTCCAGATCTGGATGAGCAGTCTTTAATAGCTTCAGTTGGTAAAGAAGCTCTTCCAATAGTAACGGATAAGGCAGCTACTACCATTGAGTGGAATAATTTCGCAGCTATGGTAAGAGGCGCTAACGATAAGTTAAAATTGGCATTAATGCCATCCGCTTCTGAAAGCAATGCTTTATGGCTGAAGCCAGGTATGTTTTTAAGCGTTGCGGAAAGTTCTAAGGTGAAAGAGGAGAGTGCAAAATTCATCAATTGGATGATGAATTCTGAGGAAGCTAATGACATCATTGGTGGTGAGAGAGGAACACCTGTATCTTCTGCAATCCGTGACTATATGATTAATAAAGGGACTTTGACAGCTCAGCAGATTGATATGTTTGAATATGTAACTAAGGCAGCAAAAGTTGCTGGTGCAACCCCAGCAGCAGATCCAAGCGGAATCTCCGAGGTAAACGAAGCATTTACAAACGCAGGCAACAGTGTACTCTATGGGAAGGCAACAGCTGAGGAAGCGGCAGCAACCTTTAGAAAACAGGCTACAGAGATTCTGGAAAGAAATAACGCAGCTAAGTAACTTACAATAAAAGAAAGGAGGGGCCTGTTAAAGTAAGGGCCCTCTCTTTTTAAATAACATAAAGAAATGAGGTAAGTTTTATGAAAGGAAAACAGTCTTTGGCTAAGTCAGGCTATAAAAGCAGGGATAATATTGCGGGCTATATTATGCTTTTTCCGTGGCTATTAGGATTTGTCCTGATGTGGTTTCTTCCAATGGTAATTTCCGTTTACTATTCTTTTACGAATTTTAACCTGCTCAATGAGGCACAATTTATTGGATTTCAAAACTATATTCGATTATTTACCACTGATGATAAATTCTGGCAGGCAATGAAGGTAACCTTTACCTATGTTATTTTTCTAGTCCCTCTTCGTCTGGCATTCGCTCTTTTCGTAGCAATGTTATTGAACACGAAGCATAAAGGTCTGGGATTATATCGAACCGTTTATTATATTCCTTCCATTATCGGAGGAAGTATAGCAGTTTCTATCGTATGGAGGCAGATTTTCGGAAAGCAGGGGGTTGTAATGTCTTTACTTGCTGTTTTTGGAATTGAACAGAATGTTTCTATGCTTGGAAATACGGGCACAGCTCTGGCAGTTATCATATTGATGGGTGTCTGGCAGTTCGGATCTTCTATGTTAATTTTTCTTGCGGCATTAAAGCAGATTCCGTATTCTTTGTATGAGGCAGCCGTAGTAGACGGTGCAAAACCTTGGGAAACATTCACAAAGGTTACGCTGCCTATGCTGACCCCTACCATTTTCTTCAATTTGATTCTTCAACTTGTAAATGGGTTCCGGGTATTTACAGAGAGTTATGTTATTACGGATGGAGGACCACTAGATAGTACTTTAACCTATGTATTGTATTTATACCGTAGGGCATTTAATTATTTTGACATGGGATACAGCTGTGCGCTGGCATGGGTGCTTGTAATCATTATTGCAGTCTTTACGATAGTACTGTTTAAGACTCAGAATAACTGGGTGCACTATGAATCGGGAGGAGAGGATTAAGATGGTAGGCGTAAAAGAAAAAAAGAAGATAGGTTCCATTTTGTTTCACCTTTTTTCCTGTGCAATTGGATTTTTAATGATCTATCCTTTACTTTGGCTTTTTGCAAGTTCCATGAAGAGCAATGAAACCATGTTTAAGGATGCATATTCCTTAATTCCGGAAGTTTTTGATATGTCAACTAACTATTTGAGTGCATGGAAAGGAGTCGGAGGCGTATCTTTCCTGACTTTCCTTGGAAATACAGTGTTTGTTACAGTGACTGGTATGGCCGGTTGTGTTATTATATCTCTGTTTGCGGCCTATGCATTTACCAGAATTAAGTTCAGGGGTTCGCGGTTCTGGTTTGCTTGCGTTATGATCACAATGATGATTCCTTCTCAGGTCATGGTTGTGCCTCAGTATATTATTTTAAAGAAGATGAATCTCATTGATACCAGAATTTCTTTGACACTGCCATGGTTTTTTGGTACTGCTTTCTTTATTTTTATGCTGGTTCAGTTCTTTAGGGGAATACCGAAGGAATTGGATGAGGCAGCTGAGATTGATGGCTGCGGCAGAATTTCTATTCTTTTTCGCATCTTGGTTCCAGTGGTAAAACCGGCTCTCGTTACAGCATCCATCTTTGCGTTCTACTGGATTTGGCAGGATTTCTTCCAACCATTGATTTTTATGAACACGCCTAGTAAATATACACTTTCACTGGCGCTAAATATGTTTTTGGATCCGAATGCATACAATAACTATGGTGGGTTGTTCGCCATGTCTGTACTATCTCTTTTGCCTACACTCATATTTTTCATTATTTTTCAAAGATATCTTGTGGATGGTATTGCGATGGATGGTATCAAGGGTTAAGGAAAGAGTCCTAGTTTCATATTTACAAATTTTGAGATAGGAGAAAAGAATGATGGGTTTAGTATTCAACAAAAATATAAAGATTGTATCCGAGGTTTCTGTTGAACCAGTTCAGTGGGCTTTGAAAAATCTCCAGAGAGACATTCATAAAGCATGTTTTCCTTCTACAAGAAAAGGGTGTCAACTATTTTTAGAAGAAAAACCTTCTCTTACAAAAGAATGTTTTTCTCTTGTTGCCGATCCTAAGAACAATAGACTGTGTCTTTATGCAGGGGATGAGCTGGGCTTTGTGTATGGACTTTATGAGATCAGCCGTTCTATACTGGGGATAACAGATTTTTGGTTCTGGAATGACCAGGAGATTCGGCAACGTGAGGAGTACCCCGTGTCTGGGCAGTATCGTTTTGATTCGAAACCTTATGCGGTGACTTTTCGGGGATGGTTTGTGAATGATGAGGTGCTGATTCGTACATGGCGTATCAATAGAAGGAAAGATGAGCCTTGGGAAATGGTATTCGAGGCACTGCTTCGCTGTGGTGGTAACATGGTCATACCGGGAACGGATAAAAATTCAGAAGGTTACCGTGGGTTGGCATCAGCTATGGGGCTTTACGTTACCCATCATCATGCGGAACCTTTAGGTGCACAGATGTTTGCCAGAGCTTATCCAGATCTCACGCCGTCCTATAGGTTATACCCAGATAAATTCCAAGAGCTGTGGCAGCAGGGTATCCAAGATCAAAAGGAGCTTAAGGTTATCTGGAATATAGGCTTCCGGGGACAGGGAGACCGCCCGTTCTGGGACGATGATCCTAAGTATCAGACCCAAGAGTCTAGGGGCGAACTAATAAGTCACCTTATTCGGATGCAATATAATATGGTAAAGAAGGAACTGCCGGATGCAGTGTGCTGCACTAACCTGTACGGTGAAGTTATGGAGCTGTACCGAGGCGGCTATTTGGATCTGCCTGAAGATGTCATCAAAATCTGGGCAGACAATGGCTTTGGAAAAATGGTGACAAGGTGCCAGGAAAACCATAATCCTAGAATTCCGGCGTTACCTTCAGGTGAAGAAGGAAGAGGAAGTCATGGCATCTATTATCATGTATCCTTTTACGATCTTCAGGCGGCCAACCACATCACTATGCTTCAAAATTCACCGGAGTTTGTGTGCAGAGAATTACAAGATGTGATGAAGCACGGTGTAAAGGACTACTGGCTAGTGAACTGCTCCAATATAAAGCCTCATGTATATTTCCTAGATTTACTTGCGAAAATCTGGCGTAATGGTACGGTTGACATAGAAGAGCACCGTCGGAGCTATGTCACAACTTATTATGGAAAGAAAAATGAGAGTATCATATCTGCCTGCTTAGCAGACTATCCTAAATATGCTATTTCTTATGGACCTAATGAAGATGACCATGCAGGGGAGCAGTTTGCCACTCATGTGGGGAGAATGCTTATATCCCAGTATATGAAGCAGAAGGAGGTCCGTTCCGAGCACCTATTGTGGGCTACGGATTCCGAAGACTTAAGGGGACAGGTGCAGTGGTATCAGAAATTGTGCCGGACAGGGGAACAAAACTATAAAGAGTATTTGCGTAAATGTGAAAAGGTGAATGTGGAAATTATAGAGGAAAAACCAGGCGTATCAGGAACAAGGAGACTGTTTGAGGACTCCCTGCTGCTGCAGGTACAGATTCAGTATCATTGCTATGCGGGAGCATATATGGTGTGCCAAAGCCTCATGGAAGCCATGGACGGGCAATATCAAAAGTCTTTTTACTATGCAGGGAAGGCTAGAGAGGAATACCTGACGGCCAATACGATTATGCGTTCAAGAGAGCATGGGAAATGGCACAACTTCTATGAAAATGAATGCTTGGCTGATATAAAGCAGAGCGCCTGGCTTTTGGAAGGCCTCATGAGCTATGTAAGGAATCTTGGAGATGGTCCTCATTTCTACGAGTGGCAGCGTGACTTCCTTTATTCTGAGGAGGATCGCCGGGTTATGTTGATTTTGGTTATGGAAAACCATTTAAAGGACCAAGAAATTTTTGCACTCATGAAAGAAAAATGGGATTAAAATGATCAGTTATTTAGGAGGAGATATTATGAGCCGATTATTTGCAATGGATGGTAAACTAAATCATTTTATGGGGCAGATAGCAGACTTAGTACTGCTCAATCTCCTATGGCTTATCTTTTGTATTCCGATCGTAACGATAGGCGCATCGACTACAGCACTCCAATATGTGGTGCTTAGGATGGCGAGAAATGAGGAATCATATATTTTTGCCAGTTTCTTTCAAGCTTTTAAAGACAATCTAAAACAGTCTACAATCATATGGGGGATTCTTCTTCTGATTAGTAGTATACTTTATTTTGACTTTTATTTTAGCAGCCACATACAGGTGGCAAGTGCAAGAATAATGTTTATTCCCTTTGCGCTGATTGCATTTTTAACGGTTATTACGGCAAACTATATCTTTCCAATACTTGCCTATTTCAAGAACAGTACTAAGAAAGTATTTAAAAACTCACTGCTCATGTCACTTGCTCACCTTCCTTATACGCTTTTAATTACAGCAGTTAGTTTACTTCCCGTATTTCTGCTTTTGATAGGTGATTTGGTTATTGCAATGTTTATTAATGTCATAATCGGAATAGCTTTTTCTGCATGGATCAATGCACATATATTTCGAAAACTGTTTGACAGGTACATGGTCTAAATTTTCAATATAAAAAAGAGGAGAATATATTATGTTAGTAGCAGCCAGGACCCATGATTATGGGAAACAGCCAATTGATGCGCTTGCAGTATTATTGAAATCAGAGGGAATTGAGGCAGCGCAGCTTGTACTGCCAAAAGCATTTTCGGAAATAAATTCCTATGATGAGGTAACGCCGAAACTGGTAGAAAGAATCCGACAGAATTTCGAAGAAGCAGGCATCAAAATCCATATCTTGGGTTGCTATATGGATCTTGGGAATCCAAATGACGAGGTACGCAGGGCAGCAGTGGAGACATTCAGGAAGTGTCTGGCATGGAATCAGATTCTGGGGGCATCTATTGTAGGAACGGAGACGGCATATCCCCATTTGAGCTGCGAGGAGAAGAGAATTTGGTACCCCTATATGCTGGATAGTATTGCACGGCTTGCAGAAGAAGCAGAACGTCTGAATGTGGATATGGCTATCGAGCCAGTATACTGGCATCCTCTGGAGAGTTTAGAGACGACAGCTGCTGTGTTTGAAAAAATAAACAGCGCTCGTCTAAAAATGATTTTTGACCCTGCGAATGTGTTGGAATTTCCAGAAATCAATCAGGAGAAATACTGGAAAGAATGGCTGGATATACTTGGAGATAAAATAGAAGCCATTCACATGAAAGATTTCATAGAAGGACCTCATAAAGAGTATTGCCCTGTTTGCCTTGGGGAAGGCGTAGTCCGTTACTCTGAGATTATACAATGGATGAATAAAAATAAATCTGATATTGTAGCTGTAAGAGAAGAATTAAATCCAAAAACAGCTCAAAAAGACATTTTATATATGAAAGACCTCTGGAAAAGATATCCGTAATATAAAGGCCGGAACAAATATGAATTATGTTGATACTGGATTAGGGTAGTTGCTAGCGGGGAAGGATTAACCTTTCTTAAAGGAGAGATAAAAAATGTGTCAGATTATACGTGCTCAGTACAGGGCGGCTTTAAAGGAAGGGACTAGAGATGAGAAGCTGCTAGAATTAGTTGAAGTCTGCCGAGAAAGAGCAGAACAGAAAAGAAAAGACGGAAGTTTATTGACAGCAGCAATGTTCCGATATAACAGGTTGGTGTTTCTATATATAGAATATATTGGTATTAATAGCAATGTAAAAGTAGAAGCTATTCCAGATGTATGGTTTTCTGATCTTTCAGCAGTTTTGTATATTTGGCCGGAGTTGTCGGGAAATAAAAATTGGGCATATATGTTCCCAGTTTTCTGGTTTGATCAGCCAGAAAGCCTTACACAGTGGAAACGAAAGAAAAAGCCAGATAGACGCTGTGGAAGGATAGCAGTTCTCTATCCTGAACAACTATTTTCTTACGTATGTCACCATCAGGCAATTGTAAAGGAGGGGCTTTTAGTTGGAGACCGTTATCAAATGATTTCACTTCATGAGAATCTCCTTTTCTCTTATTTTGAAATACCCAGAGAAAGGGAACAGGTTAATATCCGCCAGATAAAACAGGAGTCTGAAGAAATTAAAGCTTGGATGGCTGCAAACCCAGAAAGTCATTTCTATCATTTTCCAGAAGCAAAAGGAGAGAATTTCTTAATTATTTCAGAGTTATTTACTGTTGGATAATCATTATAAGGATAAGAAAGATGAGCACATAATGTGGGAGGAAATGGTAATGAAAAATATAAAAAAAGAAATAATTGAGCAGAAACTAGACTTGGTAATTCAAAAGCTGATAAATCTTGGTGGACCAGAAAATGAAGAAGAATTAAAAAGTGGTGGCGAAGCGGTAGGTTTTTTTAAACGTGATTTTGGAATTGCAGAATGGGATTGGCCACAGGGCGTAGGGATTTATGGACTTTTGAAAGTCATGGAATATCAAGGGAAAGAGGATTATAAAAAATTTCTGTATGAATGGTTTAAAGGAAATATTGCAGATGGGCTTCCTTCTAGAAATATCAACACAACTGCGCCTCTATTGACACTGGCACAATTAAATGAAAGTTATCAGGATAAAGAATTTGAAGATTTATGCCTAGATTGGGCAAATTGGCTGATGAACTGTCTTCCAAGAACCAAAGAAGGCGGGTTTCAACATGTGACAAGCGCAAATGGTGACAGGCAGGGGGTCCGTCTTAATGAAAGCGAGATGTGGATTGACACTTTATTTATGACAGTTTTATTTTTGAATAAAATAGGTCAGCAGTACAAGAATCAGGAGTGGATTGATGAATCTATTCATCAGGTGTTGATACATATTAAATACCTATATAATACACATACGGGACTTTTCTACCATGGATGGTCTTTTAATAGAAGGGATAATTTTGGGGGAGTTTTTTGGTGCCGTGGGAACAGTTGGTTTACCCTTGGCATCCTAGATTATGTGGATATGTTTAAAGGCACACTAACCTCAGGAGTTAAAACATTTATTATTGATACGTACAAAGCACAAGTAGAGAAGCTAAAAGAACTGCAGAGCAAAAACGGATTGTGGCATACAGTACTGACGGACCACTCAAGTTACGAAGAGGTATCAGGGTCGGCTGCCATTACTGCCGGCATACTGAAGGGCATCCGTTATGGTATTTTAGATGATTCTTACCTGGAATGTGCGAAAAAAGGTGTTCAGGCAATCTTGAAGAATATCGACAAGGATGGAACTGTCTTGAACGTATCAGCTGGAACGGGCATGGGCTACAGCGCAGAGCATTATAAAAATATCCTAATTGCACCGATGGCTTATGGACAGTCGCTGACAATTCTGGCTTTAGCAGAGGCATTAAACCAAGCAGAATAGAAGCCAACAATAATAAAATAGAGCTAAGTGAAAACAGCTAAATGAAGCGGAGGGATTTTTGTGAAGGGTTTAAATCAAAAAGTGACCGATATTACCATTGCATATATTGGTGGAGGCTCAAGAGGATGGGCTTGGACCTTTATGGCAGACCTGGCCCTTGAGGAAAAAATAAGTGGGACAATCAGACTTTATGATATTGATAGCAAAGCAGCTAAAACCAATGAAATTATTGGGAATGCTTTAAGTAAAAGAGAAGATACTGTAGGTAAATGGCATTATGAAACCAAGGCCTCGTTAAAAGAGGCATTAACAGGAGCTGATTTTGTGGTCATTTCTATTTTGCCGGGAACATTTGTGGAAATGTATTCAGATGTCCACGAACCCGAAAAATACGGCATCTATCAATCTGTTGGAGACACTGCTGGGCCTGGAGGTGCTTTAAGAGCGCTGCGAACTATCCCGATGTTCGTAGAAATTGCAGAGGCGATTAAGACTTTTTCACCTAAAGCGTGGGTTATTAATTACACAAATCCTATGACAATTTGTGTGAGAACGCTTTACGAAGTATTCCCTGAGATTAAAGCCTTTGGCTGCTGCCACGAAGTATTTGGCACTCAGAAGCTACTTGCTCATATGTGCGAGGAATTTTTGGGAATTGAAAAGGTAGATCACAGAGCTATTCATGTTAACGTAATGGGAATCAATCACTTTACATGGTTTAATGAAGCCTCTTTTCAAGGACTAGATTTATTTCCAATGTACGAAAAATTTGTAGACAAATATTATGAACAAGGCTTTAATGAGCCAGATAAAAATTGGGCAAACAGCACTTTTGAATGTGCCCACCGTGTAAAATTTGATCTCTTTAGAAAATATGGTTTAATTGCAGCTGCTGGGGACAGGCATTTAGTTGAATTTTTACCTCCTGTCTATTTAAAGAATCCTGATACTGTGGAAAGCTGGAAGTTTAGTCTTACAACAGTGGATTGGAGGATAGCTGATCTAAAACAACGCATGGATAGAGCCAAGAGACTGGCGGAGGGTGAAGAAAGCCTTGGTAATGAGCCTTCAGGAGAAGATGGGATATTACTCATTAAGGCCTTAGTTGGTTTGGAACGCACAATAAGTAATGTAAACATCCCTAATATCGGTCAAATTCCAAACCTTCCAATAGGAGAAGTAGTAGAGACGAATGCTTTGTTTAGCCGTGATAGTATTAGGCCAGTATTTGCTGGAGCATTGCCAGAAAGCATTTCTTTACTTATAGCTCCTCATGCTGCCAATCACGCAGATTTATTAAAAGCAGCAATGACTGGTGATAAAGAATTGGCTTTTAAAGCATTTGTTAATGATCCTTTAGTCACTCTTACGGAAGAAAAAGCACGTGTTTTATTTGAAACGATGCTGCAAAACACAAAAAAATATCTGTCAGTAGAATTTATTTAAAGACTTTATCATTTTACTTGCGAAGGAATGATAATAATATAAAATAAGACAAAGTTCCATACAAGAACTTTGTCTTATTTTTATATCAATGTATCGTTAAATCACCATGCTGAGGTAGGTGCCAAGCATTTCATTATAGCTTTAGGATTAATCCCTTGAGGGCGTTAGAATTCAGGGGGGGTTATTTCACGTTTAGTCAGTTATTGTGACTATTTAACCTATTATTGCAAAGACCAAATAATTAAGTCATAAATTTGCTTCATTTATTGAGTAATGAACCTCAATATGGTCGCTCACAAAATAGGTGTCATCACCATCCGGGAGCATCCAATTTACACTAACGCTTCCTGGCTGACGGTAACCATTCTGCTCTTTATAATCAGAATAGGTTACATACCACGGCACCAGCAAGCTGCCTTTCCCGTTCTGGTCCATATATCGGTCATTGGTATCAAAACGTATAATGTTGCCATTATTGTCAAAAGTAAATCTTCCCTTAGCAGAAACGCTCTTCCATGTAATCTCACCTTCAACGGTGTGGTCGTCAACGACTGACCATGACACATACTCCTGTAGAAATAAAGAAGGCATATAGACTGCGTCTGCCAGAGCTGTTATCAACTGACCCTGATCCATTTCTGACCCGGTAGAACGAAAAAGCTGAAACAGCTTGGCAAGTACACCTGTCATAGAGCCGAATCCATCCAGCATACTGTCTTTAGCCTGCAATGGAATTCCCGCAATTCGTCCTGTTAAGAAAGCGTGCCGGTCAGGTCTGCTTACAAAATTGACCTGCATGAATTTAATCTTAATTGGCGTTTTGCCCGCTGACATACGAAACTTTGTGTTGTGAAAATATATCAGCATGTTATTCATAAAGGGCTTTCCCAGATAGCCCCCATTGATAATGTGCTGACGGATTAGAGTAGGCAGCTTGGCAACATAATCTTCCGTAAATAGACTTTGTGCGCTTCTTTGCCTATTTGTTTCGATCAAAGAAATTTTTACATCTGTCAGATATTGCTTCCAAAGTTTGCCTCCGGGTATTGCCAAGTATACCACTAAGATTGCCAGCGCAATCAAAACTATTACTATCCAAAGCATATATTTCACCTCACATATCAAAACTAACCCCTATTCCCAGATTATATAACGTCCGCTAAGAGCCATAAATGCAAACAAATAAAGGAAATTATCATAGTAACGTCGATCTCCTTCTCTTAAGGGAGTGTCCCAAAAACGTTTAACACATGCCTTGGAATAATCTCCGGAAGTAGCTAGTGATGCCATGGCATTGGTAGCAATTAAACCTACTGGATGCAGTACTTTTTCTTCAATTCGTGTGCCATCTACTTCATAAACATAATCCTCTTTGCCTTTGACCGTCTCGCAGAAAAAAGTTTGCAAGCGTTCGTTGCACTTTGCTAAAGCTTCATCGTGCCCCATCCACAAAGCGTTAAGACCAATATTAGCGACAACTCTATAAGAATCACTATAAAAGAGATGATGGTTCTTATGATTTTTAGGTTCTCCGTCATAAGTGGCATATTCTGGGGCTAAGCCAGTCTGTGGGTGGCAGCTTTTAATTAAATAATCCCGGCTGGCCTTCGCAGCTTCTAACCAGAACTCCCGATCTTCTTCATTTGCCCATTTGGCGAATAAAGTATAAAAATGAGGTAGATGGTAAGAAGGATCTGAGAAGTCCAAATTAGGAACAAACTTAATTAACTTGTTGCTAGGTTCCCACATAGGCATACCAGGCTCTCCATTTTCTCCCTTATGGATGCAGACACTTAGAAGGTCCTTTGCCTGCTGTGTGTAGTTAAAAATACCATCACCATTGCCCCAACGATTTCCAGCAAAAAATAAAGCCATGGCAAAAAATTCCTCTCCATCAGGTGCAGGCCCATAAGCATTTTTTTTGCCACTTGGATCTACTGACCAAGCAAAATAACCTTTATTCTCCCCCTCTTCGAGATACATATAGGTTTTCGTCCATTTCCAGATTCGATCAAACTCCGCTTTCATATCCAGCTGCACAAATACCATCATGGCATAAGACATACCTTCCGTGCGGACGTCATAATTCCCTGTGTCCACTACATAGCCCATGTCCCCCTCGACTGTATAATATATTTTTTCTTCTGGAGAGCCATAAAACATGCGCTTAACAATGTCATCTAACCTTCTGGCGATTTCTGTTTCATCATAACCCAATTCTTTAAATAGATTTCTCATGATTATTTTCTCCTTATCCTATTATTAATTATATGTATTTTCCTATTTTAATTTATCTACAGAATTGCATTGCTATATCATTCACTAGCAAATTGAATCCATTCTAGGTCAATATCCACTCCTGGAAGAAAAATAAGTGAGACAGTCTTTTGACCGAAAATTCTTTTGTTAATTGAGAGTGCTGCATGTGTATAATTCACAGCCTTTGTGAATTCAATCATTTGCTTAAAATAAGACGGTTCATCAGAGAATACAAGAAGTATTGAATTTTTAGTACTATGAGAACGCCAGCTAAGTTTAAAACGTTGGGTTCCCGCATAGCCGAAATTCATGTTGTCAAATATCAGCGAAACATTGTTACCTATGCCTAGAACGGCGCCTCCACTTAGGGGATAAGATTCTCCGTAGATGGTGTCGCTCTGGGCTGAATAAAGTTTTTAATATGCTTTTTCTAGTTTGGTAAAATAAAATCAATTTACACTTAATCAAATCACTTTTGTATAAATTGTTCGACCTCTATTCTTTTTACTGAATCCCGTATGACAAGTTCAGCAGGAAATAATATGTTCTGGCCTTCCTCACCATTGATCATAGATATAAGTAATTTAGCTACAGAGGCACCCAAACTTTCAGCGGGATGAATCACGCTGGTAAGGCCTCCCATTTTAGCCATCAGCGTGTTGTCGACACCTACAATCGAAAAGTCTTCTGGAACCCGGATGTCTTTTTGGCGAAGTAGATCGATTAACATAAGCGCCAGACTGTCATTAAAGCAAAAGGAGGCCGTGCAGGAGGATAGTGTTTCCCAAAGTCTGGGACTATGAAGGAGCTCCTCTACATTTTCTTTTGAATACCAATGTATATGCTCTTCACGTATAGGCAGACCCAGATCAGTAAAAGCCTTTACATATCCTTTGTAACGTAAGTAACCTTGTTGGTCGCTATGAGGGAATAAGCCTGCGATTTCTCGGTGCCCCATTTCAAGGAGGTGTGCAATCGCTGCTTTACCAGCACCTTCATCGTCAAGGGCCACGTAGGTACCTGGGCATTCAGCGTAAAAAGAATCGACAAATACGAGGGGGAAGCCTTTTTGATATAAAGTTTGGTAAAGGTGCTGATTCATACAAGGCAATCCGCTTTTGGTTGGCCATATAATGAGACCGTCTAAATTATTTTCTGACATCATTTGTAAGGCCCGGAGCTCTCCCTCTATCAAATTTTTAGTTGAAGTTAATTGAACTGTAAAGCCGTTGTCAGTCAATATGGTTTCAATGCCTTGGATAATAGAAGGAAAGATATAGGAGTCTAGGTAGGTCGTGATAATACCGACAGTTTTGGATAAGGGATACTTTACAATCGGCTTATAGGGTGCAGAGGGTTGCTTCTCGGATATGTAGGTGCCACTTCCTTTAATTCTGGTGACATAACCCGTTTGTTCTAATTCCTCAAGTGCACGACGTACAGTTTGCCTAGAAACATCAAAAATTTTGCAAAGCGTATTCTCAGAATGAAATTTTTTTCCAGGCTGAAGTGCACCTGTTGTAATTTGAGCTGTTGTCCATTTTACGATATCCATATATTTAGGCATTTTCGTCATCATATACTCCTTTCTGAGATGATAACCGCATCTTAATCGATTAGTCACAATTAGTATATGTATGAATTATATAACTTCATGAGAGGAAAAGCAAGCATGTTGTAAAGTTGTACTTACAAGTTTGTGCTTTTACTATTGATAGCGAATGGTGTTGTTTTGAGTAGAATTCTTACAATGATAGAATGAATTGCATATAATTTATATAAATTTAAGTGATAAAGTGTAACAGTTGCACTAATTAGTAATTGTATCAGAAAAGTATTAGAAATAATATTGACAATACAAGATGATCGTGTTATGTTTTATTTAGCAGATTAAACAATACCAAAAAAATAAAAAACAATACAAGTAACAATACAGGTTACGAGTGAGAAAGAGGTGAAAAAATGGCATATTCTCAGGAAACTGCCCTTTCAAAAAAAACGAAATCAACTTTGAAAAAGAAGGAACCCATTTCACAAAAGATGAAATCAGCTGTCAACTATATTAAGCACCATTGGACGCTTTACCTTTTACTGTTGCTTCCATTGATGTATTTTATTATTTTTAAGTACATACCTATGACCTATATTCAAATTGCATTTAAGAAATTTAGTATTGTTGAAAGTGTTTGGGAAATGGAATGGGCTAATAATTACGGATTTGAATATTTTATTAAAGCGTTTTCAAATCGTGATTTTCTTTATGCGTTACGTAATACGATAATGCTTAATTTGCTGGATTTAGTTGTTGGATTTCCGGCTCCGATTATTTTAGCACTTATACTTAATGAACTAACTTTTAAGCGATTTAAACGTTTTACACAAACAGTTGTATATATGCCTCATTTTCTGTCATGGATCATCATTTCAGGTTTGGCACTACAACTTTTTGCACCTACTAATGGTCTTGTTAATATTGGATTAAACCGAATGGGTATGGAAAGTGTACCGTTTCTTAATTCTTCAGCACACTGGATATGGACCTATGTGTACCTTGGAATCTGGCAAAGCATGGGATGGAATACAATTATTTATTTGGCGGCAATAACAGGTATTAGCCCAGAACTTTATGAAGCAGCGTCAGTTGATGGGGCTGGCCGATTAAGAAAAATATGGCATATTACTTTGCCAGGGATAAGGTCTACCATTATTGTCCTTCTGATTTTGAGTTTGGGACGCATTTTGGGCAGCGATTTTGACCGTCCTTATGCTTTAGGCAATAGGTTAGTTTCAAATGTATCTGATGTTATAGCCACGTTTGTTTATACCAATGGTATACGAGGCTTGCAGTTTTCGCTCACGACTGCAGTTGGTCTTTTTCAGTCTGCTGTTGGTGTTATTTTTGTAATCGTAGCTAACAAGATTGCAAAAAGATTTGGCGAGCGAGGTATCTGGTAAAATGGGAGGATTCTATTATGATTAAATCAAAAGCTATGAAGATTGGCGATTGGGTTGTTGTTTTTATTTGTGTCATTCTTATTTTCATATGTGTTTTGCCCATTTTAACTGTTTTGGCAAGATCACTAAGCTCAGCAGATGCATTAATAAAAAGCAAGGTATTGTTTCTGCCTGTAGATCTTAATTTTGATGCTTATAAAACAGTACTTAGCGACAGCAAATTCATATGGTCGATTGCTTGGACAGCCATTTTGACGGTTATTTGTACATGTGCATCCCTGTTTATGACTGTGCTTTGTGCCTATCCACTTATTTATGATAATTTAAAGGGAAGAAAAATATTTAGTACAATTATGATTATAACCATGTACTTTAACGCAGGAATGATTCCCAATTATTTGCTTCTTAAGGATTTGAGTTTACTTAATCATCCGGCGGTTCTGGTAATTCCTGGTGTGTTAAGCGTCTTTAATATGATTATTATGCGAAGCTTTTTCTATGGCATTCCTGTCAGTCTGCGTGAATCAGCCTAGATTGATGGTGCAAGTTTTATTCAGATTTTAATAAAAATCTATTTACCATTATCAAAGCCAGTAATTGCTACACTATGTCTATTTTATGCAGTTGGACGTTGGAATGGCTTTTCAGATGCATTAATGTACATGAATAAGAGGGAATTTTATCCCATTCAACTCCTTTTGTATAATATTTTAAATAATGTTAATCAGGTAGAGGTTGCTATGCTGGAAGGGTTCAATCAACCAGGTCTTTCAGAAACTCTTAAATCAGCAGCAGTTATGATTGCTACAATACCTATCTTAATGGTTTATCCAAGGCTGCAAAAATATTTTATTAAAGGAGCAACACTTGGAGCGGTAAAGGAATAGCCTAAGGAATAATTTAAGAAGGCTATCATATTTTGTGGACTCAAGGGGTCAAATACATATAAATCAAGGAGGGCGTATGAAAAAATTTACTTCTATTTTAATGATTTTAGTTATGGGGACTATGGTCTTTAGTGGGTGTGGTAAAGATACTGTTGACACTAAAGCACCAACCAGTAACGAGGCTAAGCAAAATGTTGAAACAAAATCTGCAGGAGATAATGCGGAAATTGTTGATGGAAGGTTTGTAGAGACAAGAAAGATTACAGTTGAGGTTTTTGACAGGGGAAATGAGGGTGGCTCTAAACCAGAAGATAATGCCTATACTGACTTTATCAAAGAAGGCATGCTTCGTGAGCACAACGTTGAAGTAACCTTTGTTCCAGTGCCTCGTTGGACGGAAGTTGAACAGCTTAACAACTTACTTGCTGCTGGTGATGCACCTGATGTTTGCGTTACTTACAGTTATCCAACAGTTCAAACCTATGCTAATATGGGTGGTATTACTGATTTAGCACCCTATCTAGAAGCAAACAAAGAGTCACTTTCTAATTTATGGGAGCTACTCACAGATCAAAACATTTATTATAATCAAGATCCTGAAAAGGGCACAATATGGGCAATTGAAGCACGTCTTGCTAACTCCAATCGTATTAATACGTTCGTTCGTGAGGATTGGTTGAAAAAACTTAATATTAAAGAACCAACAACTTTGGAAGAGTTTGAAAGCATGCTTAATGCCTTCAAAGATAATGCTGAATTATTACTTGGTGCAGAGTCAAAAAATATGGTTCCTTTCTCCACCAGTTATGATATAGGATGGCGTAACGATCATTTGCTAGCGTCTTTTATTCCGAGTAATATGTCTGATAAAGACAAATATACTTTAGGATTTGACGATAGAAGATTATTATATCCAGGGATTAAAGAGGGTGTAACTAAATTAAATGAATGGTATAACAAAGGTTTGATTTGGAAAGATTTTCCACTTTATCCTGCGGGAGATAAAACAGAAGATAATATGATGAAAGCTGGTTATGTAGGCGCATTTATGCATAACTGGGATTACCCTTACCGTGAGGGAGAAGATAGTATCAATAATAGCTTGAAAAGAATGGTTGGACCAGATTCAGGTTATGTGGCTATAATGCCTTTCAAAAATGATGCAGGCAAATATGTGAAATATCTTCCACAACCTGTTGATCGTAAAATTTTCTTCCCTAAAACGAATAAAGAACCAGTTGCATCTTTACTTTATTTAGACTTTATTAGCAGACCAGAAACCATAAAATTCTTACAAATTGGAAAAGAAGGTGTTACACATGAAGTAATGCCAGATGGGGCAATCAAAATCATTCCTGCAACAGGTAATGATATCATGAATTCTGCAAGCAATATTGATTATACAATTACAAATAATGGTTTAAATCTTGGTGATGCAGCTCTTAATATTAAGTCAATAGGTCTTGGTTATGTAGGCGTTGAACCTAGTGTTATTGAGAAAGCATTTAAATATACTACTTTTGATGGCGTTTACACTGAGAACTATAATTTTGGTGAGATTAAAGCTGAAGAAGGTATGGGGCCAGTACTTACTGAGAAACGTGATAGATTCCTTACACAGGCAGTTGTTGCACCTGCAAGTAATTTTGACAGCGTGTTCGATGGCGGATTAAAAGATTACTTAAGCTCTGGTGGTCAAGCAATTATCGACGAACGTACAGCAGCATGGGAAAAAAATAAAAAATAAAAGTTTATCATAATGATTTATATATAAAAAACCTAATTTCTCCCGGAGATATTTAGGTTTTTTGTATCTATTTATAGATTTCACAGCTTTAAATTTAATGGTTTTAATAAAAACAGTAGGAGAAAAATAAATGGAGTTGGTAGTTAATCAGGACAAAATCAGACTTTATAGGCAAAGGGCAAAAGAACTTGTTGAAAAAATGAATCTTGAGGAAAAGGTTTTTCAGACATTGCATAGTGCGCCAGCCCTTAAACATTTAGGCATTGAAGCTTATAATTGGTGGAATGAGGCGCTTCATGGCGTTGCAAGATCTGGGGTAGCCACAGTATTTCCCCAAGCCATTGGTCTAGCAGCAACTTTCGATGAAGATTTTATTGAAGAAATTGCAGATGCCATTTCCACAGAAGGCAGAGCTAAATTTAATATGCAGCAAAAATATAAGGATTATGATATTTATAAAGGCCTTACTTTTTGGGCCCCTAATGTGAATATTTTCAGAGATCCAAGATGGGGACGTGGACATGAAACCTTTGGAGAAGATCCCTTTTTAAGCGCACGCTTAGGGGTTCGCTTTATTAAAGGTATCCAAGGACATCATACGGATTACCTAAAAGCCGCCGCCTGTGCTAAGCATTTTGCTGTACATAGTGGACCAGAAGATATGCGTCATAGTTTTAATGCAAAAGTTACACAGCAGGATTTATTTGAGACCTATCTGCCTGCTTTTAAAGCTTGTGTACAAGAGGGAAAAGTCGAAGCCATTATGGGTGCCTATAATCGTACCAATGATGAGCCTTGTTGTGGGAGCAAAATTTTAATTAAAGATATTTTAAGAGATCAGTGGGGATTTGAGGGCCATGTGGTTTCAGATTGTTGGGCCATTAAGGATTTTCATGAATATCATAAAGTTACAGCAAATGCTGTTGAATCTGTAGCCCTTGCCATGAATAATGGCTGTGATCTAAATTGCGGCAACCTTTTCATCTATTTGATAGAAGCTGTACAAAAAGGAATGGTGTCTGAGTCCCGTCTAGATGAAGCGGTAACTAATTTGCTTACAACACGTATAAAGCTTGGGCTATTGGATGGCAAAGACGCTAGTTGTTATGAGGGAATTACTTATAAGCAGGTGGACACAAAGGAAATGAAAACACTTAACCGAAGAGCAGCTGAAAAATCAGCAGTGCTTTTAAAAAACGCAGGAAATTTACTGCCTTTAGATAAGAATAAATATAAAACCATAGGCATTATTGGACCTAATGCCAATAATCGCAAAGCTTTAGTGGGCAATTATGAGGGGACAGCTTCAAGATATGTGACCATTGCAGAAGGGATTCAAGACTATGTTAAAGAGGATGTACGCATTTTTTTCTCAGAAGGCTGTCACCTTTTTAAAGAAAAGATAAGTAGCCTTGGGCGTGGATTGGATCGTATTTCTGAGGTTAAGGGAGTTTGTGAAGAAAGTGATTTGGTGATTATGTGCTTGGGGCTTGATGCTGGCTTAGAGGGAGAGGACGGGGACCAAGGAAATCAATATGCAAGTGGCGACAAACCTGATCTCAACTTACCAGGGCTACAAGAGTTAGTCTTAAAAACCGTAGTAGAGAGTGGGAAACCTTGCATCCTGGTGCTCCTTTCAGGAAGTGCTTTAGCTATTAATTATGCCCAAGAACATGTTCCTGCCATAGTCCAGGCTTGGTATCCTGGGGCTCAAGGGGGGCATGGAATTGCAAATATTTTATTTGGTGAAGTGAGTCCAGAGGGTAAACTACCTATTACCTTTTATAAGTCTACAGAAGAACTGCCAGACTTTACGGATTATAATATGAAGGGCAGGACCTATCGCTATATGCAAAAGGAGGCTCTCTATCCCTTTGGATATGGTCTATCTTATACGGATTTTAAGTTTACAGATATCTCTGTATCATCTAAGGAATTGACTAGTTCAGGCATTCAATTAAAGGGAATGGTGACTAACATAGGAGATTATCCAGGGAGTGAAGCGGTTCAGGTCTATATCAAGGCGTTACGAGAGCATACACCCAATGGTCAGTTAAAAGCATTAAAGAAAGTATATTTGCAGCCAGGAGAGAGTCAACTGGTGGTATTTCAATTAAAGCTAGAAGATTTTGCACTTTACAATGAAGAAGCTCAGTTAATTATTGAAGAAGGAACCTACGAAATTTCATTTGGTGGGTCGCAGCCAGAGAAGCGCAGCGAAGCGTTAACAGGTAAAAAAGTATGGACAACAAAGATTATAGCCAGAGAGGGATACTATGAATTTTGAAAAAATGTGGTTAAACTATCGTAAAAATGAAAAAAGTATTGATTTAAATAAAGGATTATCCTTAAGCAAGGTGTTTATCCAAAAGAATGAGACAGCAGTTGATGAATATAGAGTGGTGAGTACGGCTGGGAAAGAGCTTGTAAAGGCCATAGAAGAGATTCTTTGTCAGAACGTAGAGATTATGGAAACAACTTATAGCCCAGTGGATAATAGGTTGGATTTTGAGGAAGAAGAAAAAGGCATTTATCTTTTTATCCTAAACAGGTTAAGTACCCCAGATGCTTATGAAATAAGAGAAAAAAACGGATGTATTTTTATTGGAGGGACCAATGGCGGAGGGGTCTTACAGGGGGCTTTTCACCTCATTCGTCAGTTACAAAGAGGAAAGTCTATTAAAGGCATAGCTGTTAATGAAAAACCTGATAATCCACTGAGGATGTTGAATCATTGGGATAATATGGATGGCAGCATTGAAAGAGGGTATGCTGGAAACTCATTCTTTTTTGCCAATAATCAAGTGCTTATCAATGAACGCACAAGAATGTATGCAAGACTTATGGCTTCTTGTGGCATTAATGGAACGGTTATCAATAATGTGAATGTTAATGATGCTGCAACAAAACTAATAAGCAGGGAGTTTTATAAACCTTTGCAGGAGCTATGTGAAATATTTGCTGATTATGGGATAAAACTCTATCTGAGTTTAAATTATGCAGCACCTATGGAGCTAGGGAATCTTACCACTTCCAATCCTTTAGATAAAGAGGTGATTGCTTGGTGGAAAGACAAAATGAAGGAAATTTATACCTATTTGCCTAAACTGGGTGGCTTTATAGTAAAGGCGGACTCAGAAGGCAGACCAGGACCATTTACATATGGATGTAACCATGCTCAGGGGGCCAATATGTTAGGTAAAGCCATTGAGCCTCACGGAGGAATTATTATCTGGAGATGTTTTGTCTATAATTGTCAGCAAGATTGGCGTGACAGGGTGACAGACCGTGCGAGAGCAGGATGTGATCATTTTGCACCTCTTGATGGGGAATTTAGGGATAATGTTATTTTGCAAATAAAAAATGGCCCAATGGATTTTCAGGTGCGTGAACCTGTTTCTCCTCTTTTTGGTAAACTTAAAAACACCAACCAAATTTTAGAAGTGCAGATTGCTCAAGAATATACAGGGCAGCAAAGACATGTGTGTTATCTCATTCCCTTATTTAAAGAAGTTTTAGGCTTTAAAACTTACTGCAAAGATTCCAAAGATCTTGTAGCGGACATTATCAGTGGAAGAACTTATGATCAACACAAGTGTGGGATAGCCACCGTAACTAATACGGGGGATGATGTGAACTGGACGGGTCATGACCTGGCAGCTGCCAACTTGTATGGGTTTGGCAGACTCAGTTACACTACCTCACTGAGTGCAGAAGAAATTGCTAAAGAGTGGATTCAAATGACTTTTGGGGATGATGAGCGGGTGGTAGCTGTTATACTGGATATTTTAATGTCATCTTGGGAGACTTACGAAAAGTATACAAGTCCACTGGGTATTGGCTGGATGGTTCAGCCAAATCACCATTATGGGCCAAGTGTTGATGGTTATGAATACTCAAGATGGGGAACCTATCATCGGGCGGATCATTTAGGAATAGGGGTGGACCGAACCCTCCAAGGTACGGGGTATGTAGGTCAATATAATGAACCTAATGCATCCCTATATAATAACCCTGAAACCTGCCCAGAGGAATTGCTGCTCTTTTTCCACTATAAGAAGTATACAGACCTCTTATCCACGGGAAAAACTTTGATACAGCATATTTATGATACCCATTTTGAAGGGGTTGAGGATGTTGAAAAGATGCTAGCCCAGTTTGTAAGTTTAGAGGGCCTCATTGAGCCCATAGCCTATAAAAGAATTTTGTGCAGATTACAAGAACAGCTGGAACATTCAAAAGAATGGAGAGATCAGATAAATACCTATTTTTATCGTAAGTCTGGTATATCAGATGAAAAGGGAAGGAGCATATATTAAAATGGAGAACATGAATAAGTTGTGGTTTCCAAGATTAATAAGCAATGGGATGATTCTTTCTAATGCTGCCCACAATAGGCTTTATGGCAAGTCTGTACCCAGTGATACTTTAAAGATTAGGTTTCAAGGTAATCATTATAATCTTAAAGCAGATTATCAAGGCAATTTTGAAATAACCTTAGGGATTTTGGAAACAGGTGGTCCTTATGAACTTTTCTTTATAAGTACTGCCTGTGGAGAATACACAATTAAAGATGTTTATGTAGGAGAGACCTTTGTGGCATCTGGACAGTCCAATATGGAGATGCCTATGAAGCGGGTAAGGGCAGCCTTCAAAGAGGAATGGGAGAAAAAATCAAATCCTATGATCCGATTATTCAAGGTGGCAGAACGGGTAGATTTCCATGAAAAGAAAGAGGATTTCATAGAAGGGGAATGGGTAGCCTTGTCACCTGAAACCATAGATGAATTCTCAGCAGCAGCCTACTTTTTTGGATCTTTATTATATGAAGAAACCAAAGTACCCATAGGCATTATCCAAGCAGCCTATGGTGGAACGCCCCTTCAAGCTTGGCTACCAAAAGAACACCTGCTGCATAAAGATTTAGAGCTGTTATCCTTATATGAGGAAGATCGTTTTGTTCAGGGGCAGATTAGGAAAAATGAGGAGCAGGAGAAGACTTGGTATGAAAAACTAGACCGTCAGGATTTTAAGCTGGAGGATTTGGTGTGGAGAGATAAAAAGGCAGTTTCTATACCCTGTTTTTTTAAGGATTTTGTAGAAGAAGGCTTTTGTGGTTCCATTTGGTTTAAACGGGAGTTTGATGTAAAAAAGGGTGAGTCAAAAGAGGATTGGACCTTGTATTTAGGAACATTAGTAGATGCAGATGATGCTTATATTAATGGGGTAAAAGTAGGGCACACGGATTATAAATATCCACCACGTTGGTATAGGGTATCGTCGGATCTTCTAAGAGAAGGAACCAATCAGATCATTGTGCGTATCATTGTTAATGAAGGACAAGGACGATGGACGCCAGGTAAAGCCTACTATATTGAAGGCGGGGATCAGCATATTGATTTATCTGGAGAATGGTTGTATCAAGTCGGCGGGAAGATGGATCCTATCCCACCCCGAGACTTTATACCCTATAAGCCTACTGGACTTCATAATGGTATGCTTGCTCCTTGCTTTAAATACGGCATTTCAGGGTTTCTTTGGTATCAAGGAGAGTCTAACACAAGAGATTCAGAAAGTTACGAAGGGTATCTTAAGAAGCTTATTGGTTACATAAGAGAAAGTTTTAAGGCAGCTCAGTTGCCAATAGGTATTGTTCAGCTAGCTAATTTTGATATTGATTTAGATCCTGAAAAAAGCGGTTGGCCAGAGGTGCGAGAAGCCCAGAGAAAGGTGGCTAAGGCTTTGGATTGTGGACTCATTACCACCATAGATATTGGTGAAAGTAATGACCTTCATCCACTTGATAAAAAGCAGGTAGGTCATAGACTTGCAGTGTATATGCTTGAGAAAGTTTTTCATCAGGATAGAGTAAGTCAGGGGCCTGAACTTGAGAAAATGATATGGCTCGATGAGAATCATCAATACCGCTGTTTTTTTAAGAATTGTTCAGGCGGTTTAACAACCAAAAAAATTCATGGGCTTCATCCTATTAATAAACGAGTTTTTGGAGAAGAAATAAAGGCTGTGGATAAAGAAGATGTAGATGGTTTTGTCCTAATGACCAAAGATCTGAGATTATTTCAGATTATAGGCAGAATAGAAACATCTCCAGAAGATGGTTGTGATGATTTAGGAACTATAGTGCTTACTATCCCCAGTAGCATCATAAGGGAGGAAATTTCTGAACTGCACTATGCCTTTGAAAACAATCCAACAGGGAATCTCCTTTGTAATAAGGAAGGTTTTATAGCCTCACCATTTAGAAAATCATTAACCTATTATACCAAATAACCATACGGCGTGTTTTAGAGTACCCTATGGCGTGAAGTTTTTACAGACAATTAGAAGCCCTAAGCGTTTATAATGCGCTTAGGGCTTCTAATTGTCTGTAAAAATTATGTAGTATAAGAGTGGTAAGTTTAAGTGTTAGTTGCCACTGGTAGCCCAAGGTTTTTCAATACTATTTTTAAGAGAAGTGTAGTTGTTAATAGAACTTCTTAAAGTATACTCAAGTTCTTGAACAGATAGAGCTTTTGAATGATAGTCTGTAGTGGAAATTGTGCCCTGTTCACGCTGCAGCTCACTCATTGCTAAATTCTTTTTAGCAAGGGATAATTGAGTCTTAGTAGTACCTATTTGCTCTTCTAAGCTTAAAAGAGAAGCATAAGCGTTTAAAAGGGATTGTTTAAGCGTTTTCTGAGTATCTTCTAAACTAGAAAAGGTCTTATCAGATTGATACTTGGCATCTAGATAGTTAGACCAAGGCATGGCAGGATCACCCTCTTGAAGGATATTATCCGCTGATAGCTGTGCCATTTCTGTATCGTATTTAAGCTGAATATTTATTTTGTCAGAGATATAGTTTTCTATAGGCCCAGGAATTCTAAAAATCTCAAAGTTCAGGGTATCATCTAGTGCATACTGAGTAAGGTCTTTACCAGTAAGGCGTTTAAAATAGCTGCGGTCGTTATTAAGGGATTCGAGTTTTGCAGCTTTAGTTATTTTTAGATTATCTAACTCTACCTCAGTATTTGCATAGTTAAGAGAGCTGACAAGGCCTAATTGTTTTTTGAGTTTTTGACTATTCATTTCGGTATTTTTAATAGCGATAGCAGTATCCAAGTTGACAATTTCTTTTTCCAGTAAAACAAGAGCATTATAACGGGACGTTATATCATAAGCTATTTGGTCTTGTATAAAGGTACGTTGTTGTTCATTTTTAGCTTTTTGGAGATAAGTATTGTAGTAATGATAGTAGGTACTGCCTTCTTTGGCTTTAAGACTTTCTTTAAGGACCTCTTGTTCTTTTGAGTTAAGAGACATTTGATTACTATAGCTATAAGCTGATTCAATAGCTTTACCTAAAGTTAGAACGGGCTTTGTTTGGGCAGCATAGAGAGAAGTTGTGCCTATGAGTATAGTGCTTAGGCTCAGTGTTAATAAGTGTTTTATAAAATGGTTCATTTCTATCACCTCTGTATTATATTTTAAATGGGTAATTCAATAGTAAAGGTAGATCCTTCGTTGGGAGTGCTTTCAACACGAATAGAACCTTCACATAACTGAAGGATTCTTTCCACCAGAGAGAGACCGAGGCCATTTCCAGAAGTGGCATGAGATCTGTCCCCTTGGTAAAATTTCTCAAATAAGCGTTTTTGAGTTTCAGTGTCCATACCTATTCCGTTATCTGAGATCTTTACTGTAATGCAGTGAGGCGTCTGATAGAGAATAATGGAAATGGCGCCATGGGGCAATGAAAACTTAATCGCATTATCTAAAAGATTGATCCAAACTTGCTGCATCAGTTCTTCATCTCCTATAAAATGAACACGCTCTAGATCAATATTAAGTAAAAGATCTTTTTTACTCCACTGACTTTCTAATAAGAGAATACATTTTCTGATCTGCTCATCTAAGGAAAATTTGACTTTCTGTTCCATAATCACCTGATTTTCTAGTTTGGAAAGCCGGAGAATATTAGAAGAGAGCTTGGAAAGTCTAGCGGTCTCTTCGATAATAATAGCCGTATATTCTTTTCTTTCTTCCAAAGAAAGGTTATCTTTATGGAGTAATTTTGCAAACCCAGAGATAGAAGCAAGTGGGGTCTTGAACTCATGGGAAACACTGCTGATAAAGTCTCGGCGCAGATAGGTCATACTGTTTAATTCTTTAGCCATCAGGTTAAAGTTTTGTGCAAGATCTCCTATTTCATCCTGTCTTTTATAGTCAAGCTGAACATCAAAATCACCCTTCGCCACTTTTTTAGTCGCTAAACTAAGCTCTACAATAGGCTTAACAATCAGCTTAGCCGTGGCGATCACCAACAAACAGCCAATGATGATAAAAAGAAAAAGTGAAAAACCGGTTCGCAGCTTAAAAGTTGCAAATAAATTACTTTCCTGATTGAGATCAATGATGATATAGCTGTCTCCTACTTTAAATATTGTATCAAACCTACGGGAAGCAGATTTAAAGATAGATATAATCTCGCCTTTATCAATGGCATCCAACTGCGTATTTGTCACATAATCTTTGTCAAGAGTTTCAACTTCCCTGACGGTGTACATAAAATTAGAGGTTATATGTATGATTTCATCTATAGTCAGCTGCGTTTGCGCATTAAGCTGCAAAATAGACTGTGCAATACTTTTTTGACTGCTCCTTAACTCATCTTCTATAGCTGAGTTGCCAAAAAATAGAGTAACAGGAAAAGAGATCATAAAGGAAATTGCCATAATCGTAATAAAGCCCAGAATTAATTTAATACTAAGTTTAGTCATCATATTTTTCCGCCTTATAGCCTAGTCCTCTTACGGTAATAATTTCAAATTCTTTAAAGTGAAAGAACTTTTCTCGTAGCCGTTTAATATGTACATCCACTGTACGTTCATCTGTTTCGGCATCCATCCCCCAAATCTCATCCATCAGCTCCTGCCTTGTAAAAATCTTCTTGGGGTAATTAAGAAGCTTAAATAAAAGATAGAATTCCTTTTTAGGAAGCAAGATAGACTCTTTGTTTTTGGTAACGGTAAGCTCATTATAGTCTAAAACAACATCTTTAATAGTAAGAAGATGTTT
The DNA here is from genome assembly GCF_900095725.1 of Cellulosilyticum sp. I15G10I2. Taxonomy (NCBI): domain Bacteria; kingdom Bacillati; phylum Bacillota; class Clostridia; order Lachnospirales; family Cellulosilyticaceae; genus Cellulosilyticum; species Cellulosilyticum sp. I15G10I2. Next base: position 31,560 of record NZ_FMMP01000016.1, on the reverse strand, counting down.
ATTGATAATATGAGAGCGACGTAGGAGTGCATTAACTCTTAAAATCATTTCATCCATATCTATGGGTTTTACCATATAATCATCTATACCAATCAAGAAGCCTTTCTTTTTATCTTCAAAACTTTCTTTAGCAGTTACCATGAGAATAGGCAAATGATAGTTTGCCTCTCGTAAAGTATCCGCTAGTTCATAGCCATCCATGTAAGGCATCATAATATCGCTAATAATCAAATCGACATGAGAGGTATCCATTACTTGAAGTGCTTCTTCACCATTTTCAGCAGATAAGCCAATATAACCATTTTGTTTTAAGACAGCCAGCATAAGTTTTCTGAGATTTTTATCATCTTCAACAACTAAAATACTAAACATAGTATTCACCTCCTATATCATTAGAGTAACATGTGCACCTATAACTATAAAGGGGTTATATGAATTCAACATGAACTAGAAATTGCCCTGTAGTTCATGTTGAATTCATATAACCCTTCTAAGCTAGAAGGGAATTAGCAGCACTTGAACAATAGGAATAGAAGGAGAGAGTAAAATGAAAAAACTAAATAAAAAGATGATAGGAATAGGGATTACAGCCAGTATTATGATTACTATTATGGGCGTTACACTTACAAATGGGAACTCAGCTACAGGCGAAGTGAGTATGACAGTACTTCATAAGGGAGAGCTCATAAATAGTGTTAATGTGTCTGGCACTGTTAAAAGTGCAGAAGAGCATTCTATCTATAGTAAAGAAAATTTATCTGTAAAAGAAGTAAGAGTAGAGGTAGGCGATCAAGTTAAAAAAGGAGATATATTAGCTGTTTTGGATGCAGACAGTATCAAAAAGGAGATTGAAAAAACAAGCCTAAATATTGCGTCCAATCTCAAGAGTATGGCAAATGAAAGTCAGTCCATTCAATCTAATATAGCCCTTGAAGAAAAAAACTTAAAATCTGCACAGTTAGCTTTAGAAAAACAAAAATTGACCTATGAAACCGTGAGTAAAGAATATCAATCAGGCACTAATGCAGAGTTATCAAATGCTAAAAACAACTTAGAACAAGCTGAAATAGATAAAAATGTACGTCTAAAAGATTATGAAAATGCTAAAAGTTTATATGAGCAAGATTTTATTTCAAAAAGTGAGTATGAGACAGCAGAAAATAATTATAAAATAGCTGCCATGAGTTATACCAATGCCGTTGAAAGCTATGATTGGGCAAAGGAAAACTTTGAAAAAACTTATAAACAAGCTAAGGCTGATTTAGAATCAGCAAAGAACAGTTATGAAGCAGCTGTTATTCAGTTGAATGTAGCTAGGCAAAAGAATACAGATAGTTATACTTATACGATTGAGCAACAAAAGGTAGATGAAAGTAAATTGCAAAATCAAGAGAATAACGCTACGATTACGGCCCCAGCAGATGGGACGATTACAGCTGTTAATATAAAGATAGGGCAGACACCCAGCGGTATTCTATTTGAACTAGAGGATACTAGGCAATTAGTTATCGCAACTTACATAAAAGAATACGATGTGGCAAATGTAGTGGTGGGACAAAAAGTTATTATTAAATCAGATGGCACAAAGGATATAGTTATTAATGGAGAGGTTTCTTCTATAGCACCTACTACGAGAAAAGATACAGGTTCTGCCACCAATGAGTTTGAAACAGAAGTGAAAGTTAATGATAAGGATACAGGATTAAAAATAGGTATGGAAGCAAGGCTGAATATTATTTTAGACCAAAAGTCGGATGTTTTTTATACCTCCTATGAAGCTGTTTTAACATCTAAAGAGGGACAAAAAATAATCTATGCTGTAGATGAAAAAGGAACAGTTCAAGAAATACCCGTTCAGACAGGAATGGAATCTGATGTGCATGTTGAAATACAAGGGGATGGACTCTATGAAGGCATGAATATTATTACAAATCCTTCTATGTACACTCCAGGACAAAAAATAAAGATGAAGTAGGTGGAAGTATATGAACAGTAATCAAGTAGCGATATTAGAACTGAATAGTATATGCAAGAATTATTATATAGGCACTGAAAATGAACTTGCCATATTAAAAAATGTATCTTTAAAAGTCAACAAAGGTGAATTTATCTCAATAGTAGGGGCCTCAGGGTCAGGGAAAAGTACATTTATGAATATAATAGGCGCATTGGATCGTCCGACCAAAGGGACATACAGCTTAAATGGGGAACAGGTTGAAGCGTTAGGTGATGATGAGTTATCTAATATTCGTAATAAGGGGATTGGATTTATATTTCAGAATTTCAATCTGATTCCCAGGTGCTCTGCTTTAAGAAATGTAGAATTACCTATGCTGTATGCTGGACTATCAAGAGTTGAAAGAACAAAAAAAGCTAAAGAACTATTAGAAATTGTTGGAATGGGAGAAAGAATGCATCATCAACCTAATGAATTATCAGGAGGACAAAAGCAGCGTGTTGCCATAGCGAGAGCACTTGCTAATAATCCAGCTATTATACTTGCAGATGAACCAACAGGAGCCTTAGACTCTAAAACAGGTAATATGATCATGGATTTGTTTTTGAAAATTAATCGCCAAGAGCATAAAACGATTATACTGATTACCCATAGTCAAGAATTAGCACAACAATCAGATCGTATAGTGACTATAGCTGACGGTGAAATTATAAGCGATAGGATGAACAAAGAGTTATATAACGCATAAAGGAGGTGAAGTTATGGAGATTAAAGAGAATATATTATTAGCTATAGAGAGTATTATAGCCAACAAAATGCGGTCCCTACTTACCATGCTAGGCATTATTATAGGGATATCTTCTGTTATTGCGGTCCTTTCAATAGGAGATGCATTAACTAACAGTGTTTCAAAGCAATTTCAAGAAATGGGGGCTAGCAATATTTATGTAAATGTTAGTGAAAAAGAGACAGGATATGAAGCGGTAGATCCTGGGGCGGTGATGGAAGGGCGAGTTGGAAAGACTATTCCAGAAGAAGAGTTGCTAAATGAAGATCAAATAAAAGAATTTGAAGATTATTTTAAAGATGATATTCAAGCTATCAGTTATTTTGAAACAGTAGGATCTGGTAAAGTTAAAGATGGCAGAATGTATGCAAACATAAACATCACAGGAGTCAGTTCAGGTTATAAACAGACTAGTAATCTGGAGATAATGAGTGGAAGGTTTATTGAAAACAAAGATATACAAGCCTATAAAAATGTAGCTATTATTTCAGATAAATCTGCGAAAAATATATTTGGGGATACAGATCCTCTTATGAAAGAAATCAAGGTAAATAAATTAGAAACTACCTATGTCTTTACGGTTATAGGGGTGTATAGATATAAAGAAAATTTCATGGACAGTGGTGGTAATACGTCTGAAAAAGATATACAGACTGATTTATATATTCCTGTGACAGTCGCTAAACAAATTAATAATAATCGTAATTATTCCATGGTAACTGTCATGTCAAAAGATGGAACAAATGCAAACGACTTTTCTAGTAAAATTGAGAGCTATTTTGAGAAATATTATAAAAGTCCTGATTATAAAGTTAGAGCTATCAATATGGAAAGTCAGCTAGAAAGCATGCAAGAAATGTTAGATCTTGTGAGCATTGCTATTGCTGTTATAGCGGGGATTTCTCTTATGGTAGGGGGGATAGGTGTTATGAATATTATGCTTGTATCAGTAACAGAAAGAACAAAGGAAATTGGTACAAGAAAAGCACTTGGCGCAAAAAAAATACAAATTAAAACACAATTTGTATTTGAGTCAATGATTATTAGTTTATTGGGTGGCATTATTGGCATAGTAGTAGGAATCTCCCTATCCGCAATCGTTACAGTAGCGCTAGAGAGTCCACTATCCATTAACGTCATTGCAGTAATAGGGTGTGTGCTGTTTTCTATGGGAATTGGCATATTCTTTGGGTATTATCCTGCTAGTAAAGCAGCAAACCTTGATCCGATAGAGGCTTTAAGATATGAATAATTTTAAATTAGAGTGCCATAAGGAAGGTTTTAATAGCCTTATCTTCTATGAGAATGTGGTCAAAAAACCAATTTTGAAGTAAATCCTTAAGGTTTTGAAGAGAGCTGGTGAGATCATCTATATCTATTTTATTAATGTCAGCTTTAAAAGCCTCATGAGATTGTCTGTGCGTTAAAAATTGAGGATAGTTAATTTGCTGCATAAAAATCTCTTCTTCATAAAAATGATAGGTTACATAATCTCTAAGCTCACCGATGATATGAAGGAGTTGGTCATTAGTTATCCCCATGCAATTGATCATAAGAATCTGCTCAATATTTCTAGCTATCTTAAAAAGCTCTTGATGCTGCAAATCAACTTTGGGAATACCTACTTCAATAGAACTGTCCCAATCAAATTTAAAACCAACCATATAAATCCCCCTTATATTTAACACAAGTGTTTACTATAAATCATCTATCAATTTAATCTGGTGAATTAAAATAAATCCCTATAGAATGGGATTTATTTTTTTCAGTATAGCACAAAAGGAAGAGTTCTGGTAAGTGTCTTATCATTTTAAAAATAAATTGCTAAATATTAACGTCTGAGGTATTTAAAAGATAATAAATAGTTTTTAAATTAAAAAATAAATGTACTGAAATCATACTCAAAAAGATAAAATAGATGAAAAGGGCAGATAAGAGGTAAAAATGCTGATCATGAGGTAGGGAGGATTTAGCAATGTGTTTTATTACATTTGAAGATGTGGTGAGAGAATATAAAGTTGGTGAAAGTGTTATAAGAGCAGTGGATGGCATAAACTTTGGAATACCCGAAGGAACTTTTACCGTTATACTGGGACAAAGCGGAGCAGGTAAAACAACAGTACTCAATTTGCTAGGAGGAATGGACTGCGCAACAAGTGGAAAAATCATGGTAGGAGGGGAAGAAATCTCTAAAATGTCAGAATTAGATTTGACGACCTATCGCAGAAATGTTATTGGATTTGTTTTTCAATTTTATAATCTAGTGCCTAATTTGACAGCACTTGAAAACGTTCAGCTTGCCAAGCAGATATGCAAAGATCCTTTAGACCCTAAAGAGATGCTAGAACGGGTAGGTCTTGGCAAAAGAATGTTTAACTTTCCTTCTCAAATGTCGGGCGGAGAACAGCAAAGAGTATCTATTGCAAGGGCTTTGGCTAAAAATCCTAAAATTATTTTGTGTGATGAACCTACTGGGGCCTTGGATTCAGGAACAGGGCATATTGTATTAAAACTCATTAAAGATATTGCTAGAGATATGAATAAAACAGTTATTATCGTAACTCATAATGCCCCTATTGCACATATGGCAGACTATGTGATTCATATGAAAGATGGCCTGATAAAAGAGATCAAACAAAATCGTGCCCCTAAAGAGGTGGAGGAAATTGCATGGTAAAAGATGCGCTGATTAAAAAATCCATTAAGGATATACAAAAGGCTTTACCTCAGTTTATCTCTATCTTTGTGATGGCAACTGTATCGGTAAGTATTGTAGTGGGCTTGGATAGTTTGTGGAAAACCATAGATGAAAATGCCAAGGCTATGTATAAAACATCAAGACTTTCAGACCTATGGATTGGAATTATGAGTCCCACGGAGCAAGAGATGTGGGCTATTAACCATATAGAGGGCATAGAAAAAACAGAGAAAAGACTGAGCCTTAATGTCCAGACAGATCTACAGTACAGTCCTACTTTAAGGCTCTATACCATAAATGAAGAAACTGGTTTAGATAGACCTGTTATAAGAGAGGGGAAATGGGTAGGAGACGGGGGAGCCATTTTAGATGAAAACTTTGCGAGGACCCATGGCTTAAAGCTGGGAGATACATTAAGCATAGAGGTTAATGAAAGATGGCTGGATGTGAGTATTCAGGCACTAGCGTTTAGCAGTGAGCATATCTTTTCTATTAAGGACTCTACAACGCTGATGCCTGATGCTAGAAAATACGGTTTTATTGTAGTTGATGAGGATAAAATCGCAACGGCTTACGGCGGACAAAAAATATACAACCAGGTCAACGTGAAATTTTCCCAGAACCATGACCCTAGGACAATACAAGAAAGAATAGATACTGTTTTAGGAGATGACCTCATAGGAATTATGACTCAGAAAGATAATAGAAGCATACAGGATGTGGGGGTAAGAATAGAGCAGTTTATAACCCTTTCCAGAGTATTTCCCTTTATGTTTTTCTTTGTAACTGCCCTTATTACATTAAGCACCATGTCTAGATTAGTGGAGGATCAAAGAAATCAAATAGGGACATTAAAATCTTTGGGGTTTAGTAAAAAAAGTATTATTTGGCACTATACTTCTTATGGCGTTTATGTAGGACTCTTAGGTGCTGTTCTAGGTATTTATATGGGCCCTTTGTTAATTGGTAAGGTACTGATTAATCAGTTAAGAAATTTATATGTTATGGATAGTTATAAAATGTTTTTATATATGCCCAATATTATTATGGGAAGTATTCTTATAGTTTTTTGTACAGGAGGCGTTGCAGCCTATTCGTGTTTAAAGATACAAGGGGAGACACCGGCGTCTCTTTTAAGAAATAAGCCGCCTAAAAAAGGCACTCACGTGCTACTAGAAAGCATACCAGCTATATGGTATAAAATGAAATTTAGTCATATGCTCATTGCCAGAAATATTTCTAGGAATAAAGGCCGCATGCTGATGGGGATTTTTGGTGTTATGGGATGCTCAGGTCTTATTTTAGGAGCACTTACCCTACATAATACCATTAGCGGGATCAGTAAGACCATGTATGAAGAAGTCTATTCTTATGATCATATTGCTATGCTGGATGATAAAACAACAGAGAAAGATATTTACAATCTTCATCTAGATGGTGTGGTTCAACATATGCAGGAATCAGGCATACAAATACTTGCAGCAGGTGGTGAAAGAAGAATGGCACGGATCACCATTTTAGAAGGAGACAGTCCGCTTCTTCACCTCATTGATATGCAAAAGAGACCTATAACAGTTGATAAAGATGGGATTATTTTATCTAATAAACTGGCAGAAACATTAGGGGTATCACAAGGAGAGACAGTTAAGCTTAAAATAATAGATGATAGCTATCAGGAGGTTGTGGTTAAAGACATTACCTATCTAGTATCCAATCAGGGTATTTATATTTCAAAAGAGTTATGGGAGTCAATGGGAGAGAAATATAAGCCTACATCTGTATTCATTAAGTGGCACAAAGAGGATAGAAGTTTCCTTCAAAGTGACTATGTTGAAAGTTATGAAGCAGTGGAAAATCAAAAGGCAAGCTTTGAGCAAAATCTTAAAATCGTCTATCTGTCAGTTGTACTGCTTATTACTTTTGGTGGTATTCTCGCCTTTGTAGTTCTTTATAATCTAAGTATTTTAAATTTCTTTGAAAGACTAAGAGATTTGGCAACTTTGCAGGTACTAGGCTTCTATAAGAAAGAAATAAGGGCATTGGTACTGGTAGAAAATCTTGTTTCAGCTATAGTAGGCATTTTTGCGGGGATTCCTTTAGGGAAGCTTATTACAGATATTATCATCAAAGGCTTTGGCGAAAACCTTGATCTTATTAGTCAAGTGAGCAGTCTAAATGTTTTAATAGCTGGAGGTATTACATTTATTTTTGTTATCATTGTCAATCTTGTTGTAGCTAAAAAAATTGAAACAATTGAGATGCTTCAATCATTAAAAAGTGTGGAATAGAGGAGCTATGAAATGAAAAAAACAAAATGGATTGTTGGAATACTTAGTTTAATAGTCATAGTAGGGGCTGCATTATATTACATAAGCCAAACAAAGAATGACACTAAAAATGAAGAAACAGCAGAGATGATTCATCAAGTAGGAGAAAGGGCTATTAGTAAAAACAATATTACAGCCTGGGGAGAAGTAGGCTATACCAATAGTCAAGAGATTAATATTGACTTTCCGGCAACAGTTAGCTCAGTAGAGGTTAAAGAAGGAGATAGCATTAAAAATGGTGATGTGTTAGTCACACTGGATATTGACGAATTTAAAAAAAATATCCAAAAGATGCAGCAGCAGATTCTTATTAATGAAATTCTATTAGAAGATATTACCCAGGACAAGAGTGCTGTATCTGCTGAAATCAGCCAGATTAAAGGAGATATTGCTAAAAAAACAAAAGAATATAATGAAGAAACTAATGCAGAGCTTCAAATACTGAAAACCCATTTAACAAGAATGAATAGAGAGATAGAAGATGCTAAAAAAGATTATGAAAAGCAAAAAAAGCTTTTTGAGGCGGGAGGGATTTCTGAATACACCTTAGAAAATTATGAGGATGTCATTGATCAGAAGGAAAAAGCTAAAATAGAAATAGAAAATAATATTAGGAAGATAAAAGACGCGCTAAAAGATGAAATTAACGCTTTAAACACTGGACTCAAGTATAAAGAAGTGCAGCTTTCAAATATGGTGATCAGTAATACCGTTAATAGGGATAAGCAAAATATCAGTATCAATCTTTCACAGTTAGATTTAGAGATCATGCAAAATAAGCTGGAAAAAACCTATCTTTTAGATAACAAAATTATTTCAAATATGGAAAAAGGCATGATAAAAAGCATTTTCGTTATTGCAGGAAGCAGACTGGGGACGCAAAATACGGCGGGAAGGGTACTGGAGATTATTGATGCAGATACGATTGTTGTAAGGGCAGAGGTGCCAGAGGAATTTGTTACTCAAATAAAAGAAGGGGACAAGGCAGAGATTATTCCTAAAGCAGATAGAAGCGAGAGCATTCAGGCAATTGTAACTCATATTTCCAAAATTGCAGTAGAAAAAGACGGCAAACGCATAGTCAAAGTAGAAGCTAAGCCAAAGGAACCGACAGGTCTTTTAAACCCAGGATACAGTGCAGATGTTATATTTAAATTAGAAGAATAGCCAAGAGCAAGTCTTAAACATAAAATATCCTCTTGATGATTTACATTAACTGATAGATAAGTTAACATATCTACATAAGCTTAATTACTTTAAAGAGAAAACTATATTTTTAGATTATGTTGGGGTTAGAAAAGGGGATAAAAGAAGATGAAGGTGATGGTGCTTTATAAGAATGAGTATTTTGTTATCTTAGTGAAAAATACAATATTGTATATACAGGTATTTCATTTAGGATTTCCAATGCAAGCCTTTAATACGATTATGCAGAAGTATCCGCAAATTGTAGTAACCAAGTTTATGGCGCTAAAAGAAGCGTTAGAGGGTAAAAATAGTGGAGAAATAGAGTTTGGTAAGCTTAAAGAAAAAATTACTTTGTATATTTCACCAGATCATTTAGAAGCAAAAATTTGTATAAATTTAGATCAACAGACGTTTCAAGATACCAAAGAAAGCATTAAAGAAGAAATTTTGCAACTGCTTAGCAGTAAGCTGATTGTGCACGGGATTATGCATGAGGTGATTGATAAAGAATTGCAGCCACAAAAGCAGATGATAGTCGCAAAGGGGACACCGCCAGAGCAAGGGGAGGATGCAAAGGTAGTGTATTTAGAAATGCCAGAAAGAAAACCATCACTTAATAGTGATGGCACGACAAATTATTATGATATGAATTTATTTAAATATGTTTATAAGGGAGATTGGCTTGGGGAAAAAATACCCATCAAGCCAGGCAAAAAAGGAAAAACGATTAAAGGTCTTGTACTGCTTCCAGAAAAGAGAAGAGATAAATATCTGAGGTTTGACCCAGATAGTGTAGAACTTATTGAATTAGAAGACAAGACTATATTATCAGCAAAAATTGATGGGGCACTTCGTATGTTAGGGGGGAAAATAGGAGTTGTGAGTCATTTAGTCATACCGGGCAATGTTGGGTATGCAACTGGAAATATTGATTTTGATGGCTATGTAACAGTTGAAGGGACCGTAGAAGATGGTTTTTCTGTTATAGCAAGTAATGATATATCAATACTAAGTAACCTAGGCATAGGTGCGGTAAAAAATATTCACTCTAAGGAGGGCAATATCTATATTAAAGGAGGCGTTTCGGGTAAAGGAAGAGCTTATATTGATGCGGGTAAAAGTGTATTTATGAAATATGCAAACAGCTGCCATATTAAAGCTGGTGATACAATTCATGTGGGCTATTATGTTCTCGATAGTAACTTAGAAGCAGGCACTATCTCCGTACAAGCTGAAAATGGGAAAACAATCGGCGGAACGATTAAAGCGAAAACTAAAGTATCCTTGCGGTTGGTGGGTAATGTTTATGAAAAAGAAACCTACATTAATGTAGAAGGGTTTAACAGGCAGGAGGTAAGGAGACAACTAGATAGCCTGTTAACAAGTTATAAGCACTTGTTAACAGAGCTTGAAGAAAGTGAAGAAAAACTAAAAGTACACGAAAAAGCCACATTACAATCAACCAAAGCTGGTGGGGATAAAGCCTATCAAAGCTGTCTGCAGGCACACCAACAACTCATTGATAAGCTGCACTTTTTGGAAGATGAAAGACAAAGATTAGTCGATATACTTCTCTCTAAAGGAGAGGGTGAAGTAGCTATTTATGAAAAAGCTTATCCAAGTACTTTTCTGGAGATTAAGCGTATGCGCAAGAAGATTGATCAAATTACAACGGGTACGTTCTATGCACAAGATAATGAAATGAAACGTGATTAAAAGGCGTTTAGATTTTTAGGGATTAAGGATTATATTGTAAAATGAGACTAATCACTGTATTAAGTGTATCAATACCAGCGAGCCTAGAACGAAAATATTCATCTAATAATCTGATTCTTACTATATTTGCAGTCGTCTGTGATAATGCACTCAACGAATACAAACTATTTTTAACAAAATTAAGAGCGTTTATAACAAATAGTACATGTGTATTTTGCTCACCGATGCTTGGAACAGTCGTTAAATATTCTAAAACACTTGTATTAAGTTCTTCTATCCGCCTATTAATGAAGCTGATATTATTTGTAAGTCTTTGCTCAAATTCTGGAGGATTAACTTGAGCTAGTATGGCTATATCAAATACTTGACTTTGTATTTGATTTATTTCAGAAATGAATCTACTAATGGCTTCTCGATGAGAAGTAGGCGAAGGAGGGAGAAGTTCTGTAGGAGCAGTAGGCGTGGGCGACACGGGTGATGAATTAGCAGCCTTTAGCGGAATAGCAGTAAACATAATGATAATTGATAAAGTAATTGAAACAAATAATCTAAGCTTAAGTAAGTTAGTCATGCGAGACCTCCGGTTATTTATGAAACTATATATTTAAAATACCCATTTTTAATAAGAGTATGTATTTATAGGAAAGAGGTTGTTTTCTGTCAATAAATAAGTGTATGAAAATGAATAACATAATCTTAACTTGTAGAGAACTTTATCCTAGGATATAATAAACTCATGGAAAAACTTGTCTTGAAATGACATAAACAGGGGGTTGCTTGGTGGAAGAAAAAAATAATATAGGATATAATCAGAAAAAAGCTAATAGATTTAATCTGATCTTCGTTTGGTGTGTGACGGCTATGATTACACTACAAGCTATGATGATCTCAGGGATACAAGCGGGAGTAACTGTTGGAATAGCAACTATTGGATCGGCTATTTTTGCAACAGGAGTAAATTTTTTGCCTATGAAGGAAAAGTGGAAGGGATTAATTATTACTTTTATTCCTACACTAGGTGCTTTGTGGCTGCTGCATATGCAGCAGGGACAGCCGAGAGTTTTTATGGTGCTTTTTGCTTGTGTGGCGATGGCTGCTTTATATTTTGATAAACAATTGTTGTTAATATACGGTGGGCTGCAAAATATAGCGTTAGTACTGCTTTATATCTTTTTACCCACATCTTTACTAGGGACAGAAGCCAGTCTAAGAGACTTTTTTTCTAGAATAATTCTCCTAGATGCGAGTATTGCCACTTTATATATGTTGACACATTGGGGGAATGCACTGCTTCAAGCAGCTATTCAAAAGGAAAAGCAAAGTACTCAATTATTGGACAAACTGCAGCGCGCTATGGGGCAAATAGAACAAAACACCTCACAGTTAAATAGCAGTATTGTAAAAATTAATGAGAATTTACATGGGGTGCAAAGCATGAGTCAGTCCATTACAGTGGCAACTCAAGAAATTGCTTTGGGCGTACAGCAAGAATCTCATAATGTTAATGATATCAGCACCATGATGCGTAAGATCAGTGATACAGTAGAGAAGGCGCAAAAATTATCGGTATCTATTTCAGCTATTGCTAGTATGACTGTGGAGGAAGTTGCAGAAGGAGCTGGGCAGCTGCAAGAAATGCAGTTGCAGATGCGAACGGTAGATAATGCAGTAGGCGCAGCTTTAAATACGGTAAAAGATCTTCAGAAGAGTATGGATTCTATTGATTCATTTTTATCAAGTATTACGCAGATAGCAGAACAAACTAACTTGCTGGCTTTAAATGCGGCCATCGAGGCTGCAAGAGCCGGAGAATCCGGCAAGGGATTTGCTGTGGTAGCTGATGAAGTGCGGAAACTAGCAGAACAAAGTGCTAAAACAGCAGAGGAGATCTATACTATTGTTCAAAATATCAGAGTTCAAATAAAAACAGCATATGATAAGGTAGATCAAGGGAATGGTGCTGTACATACGGGCAATCATATTGTAGAAGCTACACAGCAGCGTTTTCAAAATATGGAGTACTCTTTTAAAACAGTATATGAGCAAATTAAACAAGAAGATAAGATGATAGATACAATCAATCATGTATTTATAGAGATAGAAGAACGGTTAGAGCGTATTGCGAGTATCTCTATGGAGCACTCAGCGTCTACAGAGGAGATTCTCACTAATATGGAGCAGCAAAACAAAAAAACTGATGAAGTCCTAACAGACATAGATGAGGTACAAAAAAACAGTGAAGCCTTAAAACAAGTGATGTAATTAATATTCAACCTAAAAGCATATAAATGAGGAGAGGTCTATATGTTAAGCGACTTATTTATCAACACACTTATACTTATATCATGCACTTTTATCGGAGGAAGCATCTTAAAAGAACTGCCTCTCAAAATAATCAATAAATGGTATATGAAAATAATAGTAGGTATTTGTGGCGGACTATTAGGAGTCTTAATGATCTATTATAATATACACATTCCTAGTACTGGTGTTAAACTGGATCTAAGAACATTGATATTTATCATAGTTAATTATATAGCTCCAGGCATACCAGTTGTGATTACAGGACTTATTATTGGTATATATCGCATAGTCTATGGCGGGATAAATCAGGCAACTATTGTTGCGATCATTAATATAATCCTGTTTTTACCCGCGTTTTTTGTCATTAATAAAGGGGTTAAAAATCCATGGAAAAACTGGTTTTTAAAGCTTGCAGCTATAATAATAATATCCATAGGATCTGTCTTTTACCTATTAAAGGATATGGAGAATGCTTACCTAGTACAGTTTAATTTTATAGCAGCTATTACAGTAGTTGGTACACTGGAGTATTTTTTATTAGGTTATGTAAAACGTTCTAATGAGCTCCTAAGAATGTATAAGGAGAACGCAACCATAGATTACTTAACTGGCCTTAACAATACAAGAAATTTTGATATTCTACTTAATAGCAGTTTTAAGTCAGCGATGGAAAAAAGTGAGAAATTATCTTGTCTTATGATAGATATTGATTATTTTAAAAAGGTGAATGATACCTATGGCCATGCAGTCGGTGATATTGTTTTAAAGGGGCTTGCAGGGATACTCAGTGAAAGCTGCCGAGCCTTTGATATTATAGGAAGGGTAGGTGGTGAAGAGTTTTGTGTATTACTCCTTGACTGTTCACCAGACCGTGCATTTGAAATAGCTTCCCGTATAAGAGAAAATGTAAAGAAGTACAATTTTCTAATAGGGGATCATAGAACGATAAAGATCACAGTATCCATAGGCATTGCAACGTATCCAGATACAGTAGAAGATTTAGATGAGATTATGAAACAAGCAGATGATGCACTCTATAAAGCAAAGCGTGAAGGCAGAGATAGAGTATGTGATCTTACCAGATGCGCTTGCTAACACACAATAGGACTTTATTTTTCAAGTCTGTTGGTTGACATTTTTAATAAGTCCGCATAATATAGACATAAGTAGATGTGGCGTGCGTTCCTTGCACGCTTTTTTGTAATTTAAGGGTATTTAGAAAGTAGGTAAAAAAATGACACATACGATGAAACGATTTATACATTACTACAAGCCTTATAAGGGGCTCTTTTTTACAGATATGTTCTGTGCACTTACACTCTCAGGCATTGATCTGGTTTTTCCCTTGTTAGTACGTTTTTTAATGAATGAAGTTTATGTTATACCAGATATGAATCAGATTATAAAATATGTTGCCTGGATTGGATTTTTGTTATTTGTTATGTATGTAATCAGGTATTTTTGTCAGTATTTTATTACCTCATGGGGACATATTATGGGGGCAAAAATGGAAACCGATATGAGGAGTGATTTATTTGGCCACTTAGAAAAACTCTCATTTTCTTATTATGACGAGACCAATACCGGTAAACTTATGTCTCGTATTGTGAATGATCTTTTTGATATTTCTGAGCTTGCACATCATGGACCGGAAGATTTATTTGTTTCAATGATTAAGATAACAGGAACTTTTATTATTCTGAGTCTTATTAATATAAAACTGACACTTATTCTTATTTTCTTTACCGGGATTATGCTTTATTTCTCATATTTTTATAATAAAAAAATGCGCATAACTTTTAGAAAAAATAGAGAAAAGATTGCGGCGGTTAATGCTATTGCGCAAGACGCCTTAGGCGGCATAAGAGTTGTGAAGTCTTTTGCAAATGAGAAAATAGAGATGGAAAAATTTGAAGCAGGCAATACGGCCTTTTTAGAAACAAAGTGTGAAAGTTACCGTGTGATGGGCAAATACTTCAGTGGAAATGGTTTTTTTCAAGGTATTCTTTATTTAACTGTTGTACTTGCAGGCGGCATATTTATCAGTCAAAATGAGCTTACAGTAGTAGATCTTACGATTTATATTCTATATATTAACACATTCTTAAACCCTATTGAAAAACTTGTAAACTTTACAGAACAATTTCAAAAAGGGATTACAGGATTTGAAAGATTCTTAGAGGTGATGGATACACAGCCTGAGATTGAGGATGATGAAGGTGCAAAGCCTATAAGCGGAGTAAAAGGAGATATTGTATTTGATAATGTTTCTTTTAGTTATAATGAGAAACAAGATGTACTTACAGATCTCAATATAGAGATTAAGGCTGGTAGCACCATAGCCCTAGTAGGGCCGTCAGGTGGTGGCAAGACAACTTTTTGTTCTCTTATTCCAAGGTTTTATGAGGTGAGTTCAGGGACTATTAGGATTGATGAGCAAGATATTAAAAAGTTAACGCAAAGATCATTAAGAGATGCTATAGGTATTGTGCAGCAAGATGTGTATTTATTTGCGGGAAGTATTAAGGAAAATATAGCTTATGGCAAGCCAGATGCCGAAGACGGAGAGATTATTGCAGCAGCCCAGAAGGCGAATATACATGATTTTATTATGACCTTGCCAAAAGGATATGATACTTATGTGGGTGAAAGAGGCGTTAAACTTTCGGGCGGGCAAAAGCAAAGACTAGCTATTGCAAGAGTTTTTCTTAAAAATCCACCTATTCTTATATTAGATGAAGCCACTTCTGCCCTAGATAATGAAAGTGAAAAGTTCATTCAAAGATCTTTGGAGGAGCTTGCAAAAAATAGAACAACGCTGGTAATAGCCCATAGGTTAAGTACGATTAAGAATGCTGATGAGATTATTGTTCTTACAGAAGAGGGGATTAAAGAAAAAGGAAAACATGAGGAGCTGCTTGAAAAGGGGGGCATTTATGCCTATCTCTATAATATGCAGTTTGAAGTATAGTAAAATATAAGGCAAAAATAGATTAAGCAGGGTATCTTTGGCATAGAAGATACCCTGCTTATTTTTTGCTAAAACTTAAATAGAGGGAATACTACAAAAAGATCATGAAATAATCTGAATAGATTTAAGGCATAATGATAAGTAGATACTCTAAGTCGTTCAGGGAGAGAAAATACATGCATAAACAGATGGAGACGCCAGTTAGTAGACATATTTTTATGTTTGCTTTTAAATGGAATTATATGGCTAGCAGCTCTAAGCATAAAAATGAAGCCTATCGTAAGTTTAGTACAAAGATTGATCTTCTAAAATTTGATGAAAAAATAATTAATTTAACTCAAACTATAAGGAATGATTATAAAAAAAGCATGTGGATCAGACAAACCTATGAGGATGAGCATATTCAAGACTATAATGAGTATTCCTATTATTATCATAATGTAAGAGACGCAATTTATACTAATAATCCATCAGACAGTGTAAAAGAGAAGAAGGTTAATATTTATCGGTGCAACATTACTGAGGAGGAAAAACCCCAATATATTATCAAAGTATTATTAAAGAATCATTATAATGCAGAACAACAAAAACATGTTGATCATACTAAAGAGAGCTATGTAGAAAGAGAATATACCATAGACATCAGCAAAATTGAGCTTAAAGTTTATGATACAGGAGTAGGTATTCTAAGTTTTTTTGCGGATAACTATAATGAAGCAGATATTGAAGATATAAATAGAATTAATAATTATGGAAGACGCATTTATCCTCAGTTTATAAAACAACAAAAAGGTGTTTTGCCTACACAAAAAACGAAAGAAACATATCTAGCCAATCAGCTTAGTATAAAACTTGGAAAGGATCCTTCAAATTGCTACACAGAAATGTACTCGAGTGATTATGAAACAGAAGGCAATCGTATCTCGAATAGCATTATGGGGCTTTTAGGAGAGGGGTTTAAGACTGGAGAAGATGCACTGCGTAAGCACACAGAAGATATTATTGCGGTCAGTCCGCTTAGTGATGATCGTATGTTTGTGATTTGTTGGTATGTCAATAAAGTACTCACAGCTCAACTTAAAGAACGAGAACGAATAGAGGGAAAGGTGTATTACAGCTATATTCATAATGATAAATGGTATAAATATATCTTTATGGAAGAAGAAAAGAGCTGCCAAAGCCATTGGATGATGCAGAAGATCTTAAAGCATCATACGTATGAAAGATGGATTGAGTATGGCACCTTATACGGCATATCTAATTGTTCATTTGTATGTTTAACTGATGGTAGCGAGTTTGCTGTTCAAAATATTTCTGTACACATGACGACGATTTATTATCAAATGATGTGTCTTGTTCTGGCACAAAAGGCGTCTATTTTAAGATTTGAAGATGAACTGACAGACATATCCAATCATTCAAAGGATATTCCTATAGAAGCTGTAGAAGAAGTATATCAAAACTATCTGCAGTTTATCAATGGCATTTATTTTAGGGAGGTAACAGCTCAGGATCAAGGGATTGAACTCTATACAATGGCACAGCATTTAATGCGGATTGACATTGATGTTAAGGAACTAAAAGAAGAGATAGGACAGCTATTTCAATATGTTTCCTTAAGAGCAGATAAAGAGACTAACAGAGCGATTAATGCACTTACTTATCTTAATACGTTAATTTTAGTACCCGCTTTGGTTACGGGATTTTTTGGGATGAATATTTTTGGAGAGGGACTTCGGGAATCCTGGAGTATTACTGATTATAATAAACTTATTATTTGGACATGTATTTGGATTATAACAGTAGGTCTATTGCCTTTTGCTATTATTAAAAACAAGTGTATTCAACAGTTAGTTAAAAAGATTCCAGAGACTTGCCGGAAGCTTCTGCCGTGGATTATTATTGGGGGTGCGGTTTTAATTGCAATACTTTTATAAATTTTTAAACGTTTTAAAGAGAAATTGAATTTAAGGCAGGTTTTCATAAGTAATAATATTGTTAAAAAATAGTAAATGCTATAGAATAGAATATACAATAAGTAACTTACAAAAGATAAGTTGATTATATTTAAGGAGGATAAAAATATGCCAACACCCCATAATGCAGCAAAAAAAGGTGAGATAGCTGAAACAATACTTTTACCAGGAGACCCTTTAAGAGCCAAGTTTATTGCGGATACTTTTTTAGAAGATGCGCTGCAATATAATACAGTCAGAAACATGTTTGGATACACAGGGACTTATAAAGGTCGGAAAATATCAGTACAGGGAACAGGTATGGGGATTCCATCAATTGGGATTTACTCTTATGAACTTATTCATTTTTATGGTTGTAAAAACCTCATCCGTATAGGATCAGCCGGAAGTATGCATAAAGATCTACATCTGCATGACATTGTTTTTGCAATGGGAGCAAGTACAAATTCAAATTATGTAGATCAATATAATCTGCCAGGGACGTATGCACCTATTGCAAGTTTTGAGCTTTTAGAAAAAGCAGTAGCTGTTGCTAAAGAGAAGGGTGCAAATTATAAAGTAGGCAATGTATTATCTTCTGATATATTTTATAATGCAGATAAAACAGTAACCGAGAGATGGATGACTATGGGCATTTTGGCTGTAGAAATGGAAGCAGCAGCGCTTTATATGAATGCAGCGGCAGCAGGGGTCAATGCACTTGCCATGATGACTATCTCAGATAGCTTAATATCAGGAGAAGAGTGCTCAGCCGAAGAGAGACAGACTGCCTTTACAAAAATGATGGAAATAGCACTTGAACTTGCTTAAGCCAGAAGGAGCTTAATATGGAAGATTTGATTTTTGCCGTTAATGTGGTGCTTCCACTGTTTGTGACCATTGTTTTAGGATACTGCTTAACTAAGAGCAAGATGTGGGATCTTCATTTTACACAAGTAGGCAATAAGGTATGTTTTAGATTTTTTATACCTATCTTATTATTTATTAATATTTATAATACGGATGTTAAAAAACTATTTGATATAAAGCTTATTGGCTTTGCAGTAGGAGGCGTGATTTTGACGATAATTTTGTCAACGCCTCTTATGATGCTTTTAGTCAAAGAAAATAATAAGCGAGGTGTTTTGATTCAAGCGGTTTTTAGATCTAATGTTATTTTGTTTGGGATACCTATAGCAGGGAATATATTTGGCAACGAAGGAATCAGTGTGGCGACGGCCATTATAGCTTTTATTGTTCCGGTATTTAATTTATGTGCGGTTATTGTTTTAACTGTATTTACTGAAGGTACGCCCAAAAATATACTGATAGTATTAATGGACATTATTAAAAATCCTTTAATTATTGGATCAGTATTAGGCGTTGTGGCAGCTAGTATAAGAACGCCTATTCCAATAGCAATTGAAAAAAGTTTAAGAGATATAGCAGCCATAGGCGCGCCACTTGCTCTTTTGTTATTAGGGGCTGAGTTTGAGATTAAAGCACTTAGAAAAAATGTAAAATATATTGTTATCGCAGTACTCGGTAAACTTATTGTAGCACCAGCAGCTATATTATCTTTAGCAGTCTTTTTAGGCTTTAGGCAATATGAGCTTGTTGCACTTTTAGCGGCATTTGGTGCACCTATTGCTGTTAATTCTTATATTATGGTTCAACAAGCTGGCTCAGATGCAGAGCTTGCTGGACAGCTTATTGTGATAACAACTATTTTGGCGCCTATTACCTTATGTTTATTTATATATGGCCTTAAGATGATGGGACTTATCGGATAAATGATTTTCATCATCATTTTAGTCTTAAAGGCATTCGCAAAAAGGTACATAATGAATACACTGTGATGTAAAATAATGCAAATTATGATAATTATTAGAATGTGAGGTGAAGAGTGAGTATGAGTAGTCGCAAAGTACGAAGGGATGGGCATATACATTCGCCTTATTGCCCTCACGGCACAAAAGACCTACTAGAGAGTTACATAGAAAGGGCTATAGCACTTGGGATAGAAGAGATAAGTTTTACAGAACATATGCCGTTTCCAGATGGTGTGATTGAACCGAAGCTGCAAAAAGAATCTGGCATAGAGCTAGAACAAGTTATGCCTTATTTTAGAGCTATAGACCTTTTAAAAGAAAAGTATAAAGGTAAAATTAAGATTAATAAAGGCTTTGAAGTTGATTATATTGAGGGTTACGAAAAAGAAACGAAGAGGATACTGGATCTTTATGGCAATGAGTTAGAAGATGGCATACTTTCGGTACATGTTTTAAAGATAGAAGACAAGTATCACGGCATAGATATGAGTCCAGAGACATTTGGGGTGGCAATGCGTCTTGCAGGCGGGCTTGAAAGCTTGTATGATTGTTATTTCAACACACTTTTAAAAGCTATTTATGCAGATTTAGGCAAGTTTAAGCCAAAACGCATAGGGCATCCAACACTTGTAAGGATTTTTAATTCAGTCTATCCATTAGACTACAAGAACAAGCTGCTTTTGGAAGAGGTTGTAAGTGCTATTAAGCATCTAGGATACCAAATTGATTTTAATACAGCGGGGCTTAGAAAGCCGTTTTGCAATGAAACGTACCCAGCTGATTTTTTCTTAGAACTTGTAAAAAAATATGATATTGAAAGGGTATATGGTTCAGATGCTCATAGTGCTGTAGATGTAGGCAGTGCCTTTGAAAGTGGCATATAAAGGAACTGTATTAAATAAATTTTAGATTAAATGAGGGAGGAAATGGTGTATTTTATCACATACTATAAAGATAAAATACAAAAGTTATAAAGGGGTGAAAATATGGAATATGGAAAAGACTATAGAGCAACTGTTGTTCCAGTTGATATGCTAGAAGGGGAAGAAGGATTAATTAAAGTTACAGATTTTGATCAGATTATTCCTATTACTTTAAGGGCTTTATTAAAAGGATATAAATGTACAGATCAGATGTTAGACAGAGTAGAAGCTGAATTAGGTATAGAAAAAATAAATTTTTCACCCATCCAATTTTTTATTACTTATAATCCCCATTGCTTTGCTGCATGTATAACCCAGATTAATAAAAGTTTATATCTAAGTTCGGAGAGAGATATCCTGGTTCAAAATGAAATCTTACAATTAGTAGAGAGTTTTCCGGGGAGTTTAAAAAGGCCTGGAAATTATCAGAAGTTAAGACGCCTTGACCTAAAAAAGAAGCAAATTATAGTTAAACAATTATTTTACGAGCCACCTATATTTGATCTAGCACTTAGGTATTTATCACTTTCGAAATATAGACAAGTCGTGGAGTCAGTAAGTGAAGAAAAATATTTAATGGTTCTTTATATCCCTAGTAATTAAAATAAGCAGTGCTTCAACTTTGGAGCACTGCTTATTTTAATTACTAGGAAAATTATAAATAGTTAATATATTAAATAAAATATTATTTAATGTATTGACTATTTAGTCAATATTCTGTAATATTATATAGTGTAAATTTATATATACTATTACAAGCGAGGTATGTATAAGTATAATTTAGTAAATGATTATTATCATATAAAGAGGATAGGTAAAAAAATGGGGATAATTATTAAGTTTATTATAAGATCGATTAAGGAAAAGAAGTTTAGAACTTTCCTTATTATATTTGCAGTAGCATTATCCGGCGCATTGTATTTTGCTTCTGCATCACTATCAGATTCACTGGTAGAAATTTATACAAATAAACTAAGGCAGGCCACTGGCAATGCGGATATTATGATTTTTGCAAAAAGAACCTCACCTTCAGGGGTTATAAGTGATACTGGGGCCCTGAGGCTTAGAGATAAGACAGGTTATATAATTAAAGCTATAAGTAGTACAGCTCGGTATAAAGTCGGTACAAAAGAATATGACCGCATAAGTCTTACAGGGATGAAACTGGATGACTATTATAAAATGAATAACTTACAGCTTATAGAAGAGAGTACCAGCAGTTCTTTTGAAAGCAATAGTATTATTATTAGTCAAAAGACAGCAAAGATGTACCAGCTTAGTGTAGGGGATCAAATGGAGCTTTATATTGACGGTATACGACGTAAAATAAATGTATATGGCATAGCCCTACCTACTGGTATGTTTTTAGATGAATCGGGTGAGGCAAAAGCACTTATATCTTATAAGAGTTTATGTGACTACATGCAGACAGAAGGCAAACCAACTGTTATATATGTTAAAGCAGGAGAGCAGATCGGTACCCCGCAGCTGCTAGCCGAGCTAAGAAAGGCTTACCCGAAATACGGAGTAGAAGAGCCTTTTTCAAAAGAAGCTATTTATGATAATGTTTCGATGATTTCTATGCCGCTTTTACTGATGACAATTATTGTTACCTTTATGAGTATATTTATTATTTATTCTTCTTTTAAGGTAATTATGCTTGAGAAGCTGCCTGTTATAGGAACTTTTAGAAGTATTGGGGCAAGTAAGCGGATGATGAATAGGGTACTTCTTTTAGAAAGCTTATTTTATGGCATAGTTGGCGGCGTTTTGGCATGTATTTTGGGTATTGGGATTTTGTATATTATGACACACTTTACGACACCTAGTGAACTTAAAAACTACATAGATATAAAGATAGAGGTTTCTTTTATTAAACTCATAACTACATTCATTTTGTCAGTTTTCGTTTGTTTAATAAGCAGTATGGCTCCGATTGTCAAAGTTTCAGCAATACCTCTTAAAGAAATAGTACTTGGAAACACAACGCGTACGAAGAAACGAAAAGTTAAAAAGGAGGTATTAGGCAGCTTGTATATTCTATCAGCTTTTATATTGCCGGTTATAGCCCCTAAATGGGCAGCAGTTGCATTAAGCGGGCTGGCTATTATACTAGCACTTATCGGAGTGATTAACGTACTTCCGGCGATTATCAAATACACCTCTAGATTATCAGAATACTTCTTCTATAAACTCTTTGGGAACATTGGCATTCTTGCTGTAAAAAATATCAGAGGGAATAAAAGTATACTTAATAGTATTTCTCTAATAGCAATAGGTATAGCTACATTACTTATGATTAATAACATCAGTATTAACCTTAATACTGAAGTCATTAATTTTTATGAAAAAACTTTTATATCGGATATGGAAGTTTGGATGGATCATATGGATAAAAGTACGGCAAGAGGATTTTTAAGACATGAAGGGGTGGAGCAAGTCTATCCTTTATATGAAGCTTATGGCATAGAGGTAAAAGAACTAGGAGAAAAAATCGGTGTATTACATGGTGTTAAGGATGAAAGTCATGCGGAATTTTTTTATTATGAATATTCTGGGGAGCGAAACGCATTACTGCGAAAAATCGGTGAGGAGCGGTATATCATCCCAACTATGATTATGAAAAATAGATTTAACCTTAAAGAAGGAGATCAGCTCAGATTAAAGTTTGGGAACGGGGATAGGGTTTATACGGTTATAGGCTTTATTAATAGTATTATGTGGAATGGCAGTTTTGCCTTAGTTCCGGAGAATTACTTGAGAAGTGATGCTGGTCTTAAAGCCTATAATGGTGCTTATCTGAAAGTAAATCAAGATGCAAAAGAAGTACTTGAATCCCTCAAAAAACAATATGCCGAGAGGTATCTAGGGGGAATGACCATAAATGAAATGCTAAAGGCTAACAAGGAGAGTAATGACCAGCTTATGGCAATGCTAATTGGTTTTTCGATGCTTGCACTGATTATAGGCATTATAGGGGTCATTAATAATCTTATTATTAGTTTTATAGAACGTAAGCAAAGTATTGCTGTTTTAAGATCTGTTGGGATGAGTAAAAAGCAAGTGGTTAATATGCTGTTTATAGAAGCCCTTTATTCAGGTGCTATAGGAGGGGCAGCGGGTATAGCTGGGGGGATAATTGTGATGAAGATTATGCCATATGTACTGGAGGCTATGCGACTACCTATTCCAGTGTATCTTGTACCAGGAGTGCTTTGGATCTATCTAATAGGGGGCATACTGATAACTGTTTTTGCTTCAATAACACCTACTAAAAAATCATCAAAGCTTAATATTATTGAGGCCATAAAATATGAATAAGAAAGGTGAGAGCGATGGAATATGTCATTGAAACCATAGATTTATGTAAGAGTTATCATTTAGGAAGTACAAATGTAGAGATTCTAAAGGATATTAACCTAAGCATTAAAAAGGGAGCATTCTATTCAATTATGGGGCCGTCAGGCTCAGGTAAGAGTACTTTGCTCTATTTATTAGGTGGCCTAGATAAGCCGACTAAGGGAAGTATTAAAATTAATGGTAAAGCATTAGATACGATGAAAGATGAAGAAGAAAGTAAGATGAGAAGAAATGATATAGGCTTTGTTTTTCAGTTTTATAATCTTATTCCAAATCTTAATGTTGAAGAAAATGTAATGCTGCCTATACTTTTAGATGGCAGAAAGCTTAAAGACTATAGTGAAAGCCTAGATGAGATTTTACAGATCGTTGGACTTTATGAGAGGCGTAAACATACGCCGAGAGAATTATCAGGGGGGCAGCAGCAAAGAGTAGCTATAGCAAGAGCACTTATTAATAAGCCTGATATTATTTTTGCAGATGAACCAATAGGTAATTTAGATAGTAAAACAGGTATAGAGATTATGAAACTTTTACAGGAGATTAATCAAAAGCAAGGCAAAACCATTGTTCAGGTGACGCATTCAAGAGAAGCTGCTGACTATGGTACGGATCTTATTATGGTAAGAGATGGCCGTATTTGTGAAGGAATATAGGATTTTAATAAGGATGGGTGAAAAGTATGAAAAGGATCTATAAGATAATGGGATTATGCGTATTAGTAGTGCTTACGGGCTGCACAGATAAAGTGAAAGAAACCAGTGAGATAATAAATAGTGAAAACCAAGAATCTTTAGTACGGTCAGGTATAGAGGTTTTTGGAGAGGTAAAAGTTGAAACAACAAAGGAAATCGTTATAGATTTTCCGGCTATCGTAGAAAAGATTTTCGTGAAAGATGGGCAGATGGTTAAAAAAGGAGATCAGATTATACAGCTTAATTTTGATGAATACCAAGCAGATATTATCAAAAAACAAAGTGAAATAGAACTTTTAAAAGTGCAGATTAGACACTTAGAGCAAAGTATCAACCCCCTAAACCATGAAATAAGCAGAATAAAAAATGAACTTGGCATCAAGCAAAATTATCTAAATGGGAATGACCCAGAAGTTAAAGCTTTAGAAAGAAGCTTAGAGATGACGTATACAGCTATACAAACAGCTCAAAAAGAATATGAAGCCAGTCAAGAGATTTTCAATATAGGCGGTATTTCCTCAAAAGAATTAGAGGATATACGACAAGAATTACTTGATAAAGAAAAAGAAAAAAAAGATTTACTAAGTGCAATTGAAAAGTCAAAAACAAACAGAACATTAGAAGTAAGTCAGTTAAATGCAATGCTTAAAAATAATGAAGCGCAGTTAACCAATACAGACAGGCAGAATCAAACAAGTATTTTGGAATTAGAATCTAAACTAAAAATGGCTCAAGTGGATTTACAAACGATGGCAAATAAACTCCATAAAAGTTATATCAAAGAAAAGGCCATTATAGCAGAAAATGATAGTAGTATCGTATATGACTTAGCTTGTTATGAAGGGTCGACCGTAGGAAAAGGAGAAGGATCCATTATTAAAATAATGGATGAAAATACACTATTTATTAGTGTAGATATTCCAGAAGAATTTATAAGTAAAGTAACTATAGGCAGTGAAGCACTCATTACGCCTTATGCAGATAAAAAAAGCACTATTAAAGGGAAAGTTACAAGACTTGCAGACCGGGCAATTAAACAAAATGGAGAAACTATTATTAAAGCTGACATTGCTATAAAAGGAGAAAAAACTATTCTAAAGCCAGGATTAACGGTTGATGTTACAATTTACGAGTAAGTTAAACTTAGATAGGTGAAAAACACCCATAGACAACTACTTTATTAAAGTATCTCGTCTATGGGTGTTTTATTATAAGCCTAGAAGGTTCTTAAGTTGTGCAAAGAATAACGTAAATGAACGGATACTAATAAGGATAGTAATACCGATCACAATACAAGCAAGAATATTAGTAACTAGCGTATTTTTGTATTTACCCATTAGTTTGTTATCATTTAAAACAACTGTTAAGAAGATAGCGATAATAGGTAAGATGATGGCGTTTGCTGCTTGTGCAAACAGGATAACCTGTACAGGGCTTGTCTGACCAAGCGCTGAGAGCAAAATACCTGTTAATAAAACAACAATCCATACGCCTTTAAAGCGTTTGTCTTTTAAGTCACTTCCCCACCCCAATATCCCTGCTGTTGCAAAGGCAGCTGCAAGTGGTGCAGTAATCGTAGAAGTAAAACCTGCGGAGAAAATACCAATACCAAAGAACCATTTTGCCCAAGAGCCAAGAACTGGTTCAAGCTGAGTAGCCATTTGACCTGCTGATTTAATTTCTTGGCCTGAACCATAAAAGGCAGCAGAAGCTGTTATGATAATAGCCATAGAAATAATACCACCAAGTCCGATAGAAATGATAGTATCCATACGGGATACTTTTACTTCTTCTACATTGTTCCACTTTTTGGATACTGAAGAAGCATGAAGGAAAAGATTATAAGGCACAACGGTTGTCCCAATGAGTCCTACAACAGTAAGCCAAGCTTTATCTGTTGCTGGCATAGTAGGTACAAATAGGCCTTTTAATATAGCACCAAAGTCAGGTCTTATTACAATAGCTGTACTAATAAACACTACACTCATAATAATAACAAGACCTATAAAAAACTTCTCTAATTTTTTATAGTTTCCTGACCACAGAAGAAAAAATGCAATAATACCCAAAAGTGGTCCCCAAACTTGAGTGCTTACTTGAGGCAGAACCGTTCCAAGTCCCATTGCTCCCCCTACAATATTACCTGTTTCGTAAGCTATGTTTCCTATAAGAATAGCAGAGATTATAAGGATAACAACAAACCATTTCAGAGCAGGGTGAGTAAATTTTTCTCGGATACATTCACCTAAACCTTGTTGCGTAACAATACCAAGCCGTCCTGACATTTCTTGCAATATAATTGTAGCGAGTGTAGAAAAGAGCATAGCCCATAACAGACTATAGCCAAAGCTGGCACCTGAAACCGTACAGGTGGTTACTGTACCAGGACCGATAAATGCAGCAGCAACTAATGCACCAGGCCCGATATTTTTCATTTTTTCTAAGAATTTATTCATACCTTTTGTTCCCCCCTTTTTGATAAATTATACCATTTTTAATCAATCTATACTAGAGAATAAATGCAAAATACGAAAAATTGAATATATTTTACAAGAGAAAGTCATTGCATGTATATAATTTATATGTATTTTTATGCTATAATTAAAAAATAAAAAAGAGGTGAGAGACATGTATAAAGTAGATTTAAATTGTGACCTAGGAGAAAGCTTTGGTAATTATACAATAGGATTAGATGAAGAAGTGATCCGATATGTTTCTTCTGTTAATATAGCTTGTGGATGGCATGCGGGAGATCCTTTAGTAATGGATCAAACAATCGCAAATGCTAAAAGAGAAGGGGTTGCAGTAGGTGCACATCCGGGATTTTTAGACTTAATGGGTTTTGGCAGACGTAACATGAGTATATCCAGACAAGAGGCATCAGCTTATACAGCTTATCAATTAGGCGCTTTTTGGGCCTTTACTAAAAAGCATGAGATGACTATTTCTCATGTTAAACCTCATGGAGCACTTTATAATATGGCTGCTAAAGATATTGAACTTGCAAGGGGTATTTGTGAAGCCATTTATCAATTTGATAGACATATCATTTTATTAGGACTTGCAGGAAGTAAAATGATAGAAGCAGCCAGGGAAATAGGTTTAAAGACTGCAGAAGAAGTTTTTGCAGACAGAGCTTATGAAGAAGATGGCTCATTGGTAGCCCGTACTAAACCTGGGGCTGTTATAGAAGATACGGAAATTGCAATAGAGCGTGTTATAAAAATGGTCAAAACAGGCAAAGTCACAGCTATAAATGGTAAGGAAATAGATATAGCTTGTCATTCTATTTGTGTACATGGAGATAACAAGCATGCTGTAGACTTTGTAAAAGCAATTAGAGAAAAATTAACCCAGGAAAACATAACTATTGCCCCTATAAGTGAAGTGGTTAGAGGAGGGGTATAGTTGGAGATCAAAGATATCCAGTTTTTAATAAGTGCTGATACAGCCATTACGGTTCAATTTGGCAATGAGATAAATGAGAACATTCATAATAATATTATGGCTTTTTGTATGCTGCTCGAGCAGGCAAATATAGAGGGTGTAATAGAACTTGTACCTACTTATACTACTGTTATGATCCATTATGATCCCGGTGTCATTTTATTTGATGAAATAGTACAGCTGTTAAAGGAATTAATCAAGCATATGCATACTATTAATCTGCCCAAAGGGCAGGTTATTGAAGTACCAGTGTGCTATGGCGGCAAATACGGGCCAGACTTAGAATATGTGGCCAATTACCATGGAATGCATATAGATGAGGTTATACAAATCCATGCTTCAAGTTATTATCTGATTTATATGTTAGGGTTTACGCCCGGGTTTGCTTATATGGGGGGGATGGATAAATGTATTGCCACCCCGAGATTAACTCAACCAAGAACGAAGATACCAGCAGGCTCTGTAGGTATTGCCGGAGGACAGACTGGGATATACCCGATTGATTCACCAGGAGGATGGCAATTAATAGGACAAACGCCATTTATTCTTTATGATCCAAAGCGCCAAAAGCCTATTCTTTTTGATGCAGGACAAAGGATTAAGTTTAAACCTATTACAGAAGTTGAGTTTGAATGGATGAGAGCACAAAATAGGAATTAAAGGAGGATAGGACGGTGATAGAGTTTTTAAAAGCCGGATTACTTACTACCATTCAGGATAGTGGCAGATATAATTATCAAAGATTTGGTGTGCCTGTAGCTGGCGCTATGGATGAATTTGCACTCTATATTTCTAATATCCTAGCAGGTAATCCTAAAGAAGCAGCGGTACTTGAAATAACCATCTTAGGACCTACTATTAAATTTCACACCACTAATATTTTTGCAATCAGCGGAGGTGCTTTTGAGGCTAGATTAAATGATGAATGGATTATTCCGCATAAAGCCTATAAAGCAGAGGCTGGTAGCATCTTAAAAATTGGTGCAGCACTTAAGGGATGCAGGGGTTATATTGCTTTTGCAGGTGGTATAGGCGGACAAACTATTATGAAGAGTAAATCCACTTATATGAAAGGAAGTATTGGAGGCATAAAAGGACGAGCGATTAAAGAAGGAGATGTGCTAGGTTTTTTAGATCCGAAGGAGGAGATCTCAAATCTTACACATCGTTTTATTACGCCTTATCACGGGTTAGAACATTTGGACTCCCCTGTATTAAAAGTAATTATGGGACCCCAAGATAATTGTTTTTCACAAAAAGGGCAAGATACCTTCTTAAGTGAAACTTATACGATAACACCAGAAAATGATCGGATGGGCTATCGATTAGAGGGACCGTCTATAGCGTATCAAGAGGGCATAGATGGCAATATTATTTCTGATGGTATAGCCTTTGGGGCTGTTCAGGTTCCGAGCGGACAACCTATTATTATGATGGCTGATCGGCAGACAACAGGTGGGTATGCCAAAATAGCAAGTGTTATAAGAGTAGACCTGCCACATGTAGCGCAGCTTAAAACAGGAGATAAGATAAGATTTAAAAAAGTCACTGTGCAGGAGGCACAACTGCTTTATAGACATAAAATGCAGTATTTGGATCATTTAGAGCAACACTTAAATCACGATGAAATAAAAAGCAGAACTTGTTATAGTATAGGGGTCAAAGATAGCGTTTTTGATGTTACCGTAAGTGAAATAAATTAGGATACAAATTAAAATAGAGGAGAATGATTATGCCAAGTGATATCGTTGTCGTAGGAAGTATTAATATAGACCTAGTGATCAATGCACCTAAAGTCATTAAAATGGGAGAAACACTACATGGCGAAGGATTTTTCACAGGTTCTGGGGGGAAAGGTGCAAACCAAGCGTGTGCCATTGGTAAACTAGGTGGAGATATAGCTATGATAGGATGTGTTGGGGATGATAGCTATGGGAAGATATGTTTGGAGAATCTAAAAGGCAATGGGGTCGATTTATCTCATATAGAAGTAATGGATAATATAAGTACAGGCGTTGCACTTATCGTGTTGGTAAAAGGAGATAACTGTATTATACTTGATCAAGGGGCTAATAAGTATGTTACGCCTCAGATGATCGAAAAAATCCAAGAGGTGATCAAAAATAGTAAACTGATTGTTTCGCAGTTTGAAGTTCCATATGAGTCAGTATGTAAAGCATTTGCTGTTGCAAAAGATAATGGCGTGACAACAATGCTTAATCCGGCACCGTCTAAGCCAATAGATGATAAGCTTTATAGCCTTATTGATATACTTATTGTTAATGAACACGAGTGTTTCGATCTTACAGGTATTAAAGTAACGGATGATGATAGTGCACAGAAAGCATTAAGTGCTTTTAAAGCAAAAGGGATAAAAGAACCTATTATAACATTAGGTGCTGAAGGCGCAGTGTTCTTTGAGGAGGATAAGCTGTGTCAGATGCGACCGCCGAAAGTAGAAGTAGTTGATACGACCAGTGCGGGAGACGCTTTTATTGGTGCACTAGCTGTTCTGTTAGTAGAGGGTAAAACAATAAAAGAAGGAATAGATTATGCAAATAAAGTAGCAAGCATAACTGTTTCAAGAAGAGGGGCACAAAGCTCAATACCTAATAAAGAAGAAGTAAAATAAAGAAGATATTAATAAGCCGCAGCGTACTGTTAAAGTGCCTGTGGTTTATTATTTATAAAAAAAGTAAAAAAGGTGTTGACTTATGTCGTAAACAGTGTATAATAGTAAAAGTCGCTACTAGTTAACGGCGTTAAACAAAAGGACGTTAAGTCTTGATGTTTCATAAAATAATGAACTTTGAAAATAGAATAGTAACCATAAAACCAGTCGATTCAATAGAACTTTATACAAAGTTCATAGAGCTTCACATAGAAACTTATACTAAGTTTCATTGCAAGTTCGAATCAAGTGCTTAAAGAATAGCGATATTCTTTAAAAGTACAAGTAATTAAGTCAAATACAACTTAAATGTTGTAGGACAAACTTTTATATGAGAGTTTGATCCTGGCTCAGGATGAACGCTGGCGGCGTGCTTAACACATGCAAGTCGAACGGACTAAGAGAGCTTGCTCTCTTGGTTAGTGGCGGACGGGTGAGTAACGCGTGGGTAACCTGCCCTATGCAGGGGGATAACAACGAGAAATTGTTGCTAATACCGCATAATAAAGAAAAACTGCATGGTTTTTCTTTCAAAGATTTATCGGCATAGGATGGACCCGCGTTGGATTAGCTAGTTGGTGAGATAACAGCCCACCAAGGCAACGATCCATAGCCGGCCTGAGAGGGTGAACGGCCACACTGGGACTGAGACACGGCCCAGACTCCTACGGGAGGCAGCAGTGGGGAATATTGCACAATGGGCGCAAGCCTGATGCAGCGACGCCGCGT